>JAAYKX010000199.1 GCA_012522155.1 Bacteroidales bacterium | reverse complement strand
TCGGTATAAATCCCGGAAGACTGGGTGCGGGAGCAACCGGGGTACCCTTCACCGATACCATACGCCTTGAACAGATATGCGGCCTGTCAGTTCCCGGAATAAAGACATATGAGACATCATCGGTTTTTATCTACGACATGATTGACCGCTACGGAGGGCCTGAAGCTTTTTACGGGGATCATTACATAAGCTCCGTCAGTCCCCTCGGATTTACTGTTACCGGCCGCAACGGCAGGCAGGTAAACTACAATTACTATGACAGCAGGAAACTCACCGCCCTGCTAATGGATTTCATACTTGATTCCCTGAGGACCCAGCTTGAATTCGGCATCTTCAGGGATACATGTTTTTGTCTGGGAAGCGGCAAAAATTACCGCTTCCTGTCAGAACTCAACAGCAAACACCGCTTTTTTGACAGGATAGTCCCCCTTGAACACCCCAGGTATATCATGCAATACCGTCTCAAAGAGAAACAGTTTTATACAGATATGTACGTGCAAAAGTTAAAAACAGGCGGACAGTAAATTGCTTTCTTCCGGACCACTGGCTGGTTTTCATCCATTGTAATTCGTCATAAAAAATCATTTGTTAATCCATTCCCTGAAATTGTTAGCAAAAATTATCAGGTAATTTTGGTATAACAATGTATATTTTTCATTTTTACAACGTATAAGGCATAAGAACAGCTAAAAATGCAGAAATGCCTTATGAACAACGGCATGAGGATACTTATTTGTGAAGACAACAGGCTGGCGCTGAGAACTATTTCTGTTGTCCTTGAAAGAGAAGGGTTTACGTCTGAAACCGCTGAAAATGGTACTGACGCCATTTCATTGCTGCAAAGCAATGTATATGATATGGTGATTGTAGATATTCACCTGCCTTATCATAGTGGCCTGGAGCTGATTCAATACCTGCGTTCGGACCTTAAGCTTCAGACTCCCGTCCTTATAGTAACCGCTTTCAGTGATCCTCAGATCCGCCGCAGGGCAACTGAACTGGGTATTGAGGGATATATAATAAAACCATTCAACCCTTCTGATCTGATCAGCACAATACGGACCATATTAAAGAATTAATTTATGAACAGATTCTTCTTTCTGTTTACTGCCATATTGATTTCAGCCGGAGTACTGGTCTGCAGACCGGCTTTTTCCCGGGAAACAGGCGATCCTGAAACCGAATACCTGAGGATCAGATCCCTTGCTTTCGAAGGCGATTATGCCACTGCCGCTGCCGGCGCCCGGAAACTTGTCAACAGTTACCCTTCCTATGGTGATGCACGCATACTTCTCGGAAGAATACTTGCATGGCAGAAAAAGTATGACGAAGCAGCTGCTGTAATCGATACCCTGCTGGCAACAGATCCCGGTAATCCTGATGCACTTTCTGCACGGCGCGATATTTCACTGTGGTCGAAGGAAAATTCTCCGGTAGCTACCGATATCAGGGCGGGATACAGCTTTGACAGTTTTTCCGAACCATACAAGCGGTTCTGGCAGGTATTCAAGGCAGGAGCCGGTCACCGTTTTGACCGTGGACCAGCAGCAGCAGGCCTCAACCTCGGTACAATTACCATGAACGACACACTGGTGACGGAACTGCAGTTTGAAGCTGAATTCTGGCCCAAACTGTCGGACAGGAATTATGCATATCTGGCATACGCTTTCAGTCCGGGAAAATATTTTCCCGGTCACAGGGCTGCAGCCGAGATCTGGCAGATACTGCCGCAAGGCTGGGCACTTTCGGCAGGAATGAACTATTACCATTTCGACAGGAATATATTTATTGCAGGATTATCAGCCGAAAAATATATCACAGGATACTGGTTCTCCCTTAAAGGCTACCTGGCTTTCAGGAATGAGGCTGCAAGACCTTCGGTATACTTCAATGCACGGAAATATCTCAACGATACGGATTACCTTCAGCTGACGCTTGGTACCGGCGCCGCTCCAGATGAACCTATTGATATACAAACAGATATAGAACGACTCAGTGCAAACAGTATCCGGCTGGCCTATTATGGCTTTCTGACAAAGAAACTATCTGTCCGTGTTGGAACAGGCTATTCACGTGAAGAATTCCGGAAGGGTGACTGGCGAAACAGGCTGGAAGGCCATATAAATCTTTTTTACGCGATAAAAATGAAATAATGAGATATATTCTTCTTTTCATATTGACAGTTATTTCAGCAAAAGGGATAATTGCCGCACAGCCAGCAGAAATTCCGCCCGACTCACTGCTGACAGCGGAAAGCAACAGCACTGAAAACGGAACTGCCCTTGTCTGCCAGCTGCCCGGAGAGACTAGTGACGATTTTACGGCAAGTGCGGAAAGCAACAGCCCTGAAAACGGAACTGCCCTTGTCTGCAGCCTTCCCGGAGAAATTAGTGACGATTTTACTGCAAGC
Source organism: Bacteroidales bacterium (assembly GCA_012522155.1). Classification (GTDB taxonomy): domain Bacteria; phylum Bacteroidota; class Bacteroidia; order Bacteroidales; family VadinHA17; genus LD21. The sequence goes on along the minus strand of JAAYKX010000199.1, from coordinate 2,213 downwards.
GTGGAAAGCAGCAGCTCCGAGAGCGAAACCATATCTGCCTTCGGACAGCCACTTGAGGCAGAAAGCAACAGCTCCGAAAGCGAAACCATATCTGTCTTCGGCCAGCCACTTGACTATGTCATAAACGAAACAAATGTAAGAGGATTTATAACCTCACTGAAAGATAATTTTCCCGTTCAGCTCGGTGCTTTCAGGGTGAAATTCAACGCTGAAGCCTTTTTCTATGAGGTAAAAAGACATATTGATGCCAATGCCATTATGTTCAGGGAAAATGGCTGGTACAAAATCCGTATCTCCGGAAATCCCGTACCGGAGGAGTCCGGGACAACAAGAGCAGGAGCAGCTGGCACGGAAACGGGGACAGCAGGAGCAGCTGGCACATGGACAGGGACGGCAAACACAGAAGTTCCGGAAACCGCTGTGGAGCCGGGAAATAGTGCATCAGGCAAAACCCTGCTGGCCTGTGCAGATTATTATGACGGTCCGCTGTCAGCCGAAACTGTTTCAGATACTTCGGAAGTACTGCCATCCGCCGCAACAGCAGAAGAGAGTAAGGTGTCATTCATCATAAAGCCGCCCGGCAATCTTCTGATAGGAAACAACAGTCCGTGGCTGAAAAGGATTACTTATTTCGGAAAATCCCTGGAACTGATCAATGCACTGATAGTTACAATATTATTCAGTATCTGTACCATGATACTGCTCCTGATATTCATTCTTTTCAACAGGAGGAGGATGGAAAGAAAGCAGAAGCTCCATCAGTATCTCATGGAAAAATACCAGGAACTTATTATCGACTATCTTTTCGGTACTGCCATTCCGGAAGATTTCCGTTCCATCGCATCCGACACCTACCGCAGACAGGTACTTATTGACCAGATGATTGACGTCAGCATCAACCTCAAAGGTGAAGAAGCCAAAATGCTTCTCGGGCTGTACAAACACCTCGGACTGGACAGGGATTCTGAAAGAAGGGCACGCGACCGCCGCTGGCATAAAAAGATCAAGGGATTCCGTGAACTGGCATTTATGAATATCAAAAGTGCAAACGAATCCATATACAAGGCACTTAACTCGTCAAACGAAATACTCAGGATGGAGGCGCAGATTGCCCTGGTACGGCTGGGTGATGACAAGCCCTTTGATTTTCTCGATAAGCTTGAAAGGCCCTTTTCACTCTGGGAACAGATCTCTCTGCATGAACTGATAGTGCAGCATAATCTGCCCCTTCCTGAATTCAGCCGCTGGCTCAACTCCCCAAATCCCACCGTTGCAATATTTGCCCTGCGCATGATAAGGGAATTCAAACAATCAGATGCTGAGGAAGCAGTTCACGGCATCCTGATGCATCCCGATCCTGATGTCAGGAAGCTTGCCATACAGGTGGCGGGCGACATGAATATGCGCTCCACACTGGAAACCATGAAACATATGTACAAGTTCCAGGACTATGATGTATGCCTTGAAATAATCAGGTCAATGGGAAAGATGCCCGACCTGTCACTGCTAGGATTCCTTAAACTGGTTCTCGACAAGGAAGATGACGTCCAGCTGCAGATTGAAGCTACAAAAGCAATTGAAAACAATGGCGAAGAAGGTGTCAAAGTGCTGGTTAAAATAATGAAATCGGAATACAAGAATTATAATATAATCGTCAGGCATGTGCTTGACAGAAGAATATACTAACAGGCCATGGGTTTTATTTTCGGACATGTAATATTCATACTTACCCTGATAATCTTCGGGTCGTATCTCATACTTGGAATATTTTCCGCAATAGCATTACGGAAATATCTCAGAAAAAACAGTTACGTGAATTATAATTCACTCGTTCTGTCACCTTTGAGTCCAAAAGTGTCAATAATCGCCCCTGCTTTCAACGAAAGCAAAACGATAATTGATAATGTAAGAACGCTTCTCTCTCTCTATTACAACAACTTTGAGATAATTCTCGTAAATGACGGATCGACAGATGACACCTTTGAAAAGGTTGAAAAAGCTTTCGAGCTCGAAAAGGTCAATTACTATTTCGACTACCGCCTCCCCTGCGAGAAGATAAAAGGGGTTTACAAATCCGGGAATCCCTCGTTCAACAGGCTTACTGTGATTGACAAAAATAACGGGGGAAAGGCAGACTCGCTCAATGCTGGAATAAACATCTGCAAAAGCTCCCTTTTTGTATCCATTGATGCCGATTCAATAATTGAAGCCGA
>JAAYKX010000198.1 GCA_012522155.1 Bacteroidales bacterium | reverse complement strand
AGTTTATTTGGTCGGTACTGCTCTGCCACTGGTAACTTACATTCCCGTCAGCTACCGGACCAACACTTGTAAACGGTACCGGGTCTTCTCCCTCACAGATGATCTGATCACCGGATATGGATCCCGGTGTGAGGTTATTTACGGTGATTCTGACTACATCGTTGTCTTTGAAACACACCATACCATTAAGTGTAGCCCTGACTTCCCTGTAGTACCATGTATCTTCTGTAAGTATGCCGGGGTTATAGGTTTCGCTGAACGCTCCGCCTATCTGATCAAAACCGCTTCCTTCCGTTCTGCTGTACCATCTGTATGAGAACACCCCGTCTCCCGTGGGAGTGATGCTTGTAATCAATGCTGCGGCAGTATTTTCACAAATTACCTGGTCTTCTTCTATTGTACCCGGATCGAAATTAATTACTGTGATCCTTACAACATTGGATTCCTCCATGCAGGTTTTCATTCCGACAGTGGATATGACAAGCCTCTTATACCATGTATCGGCATTAAGTGCTGACGGTAAATAATCACGGTCATTACCGCCGGCAGCAACATCGTCCCAGTTCATACCTTCATCAGTACTTTCCTGCCACTGATAGATAAAGGGAGCGAAAACTGTTGTTGCTTCAGTTCCTGTTAACAGAGCAGGCGTGTCACCCTCACATATCGTCTGGATACCGGATATTATCCCGGGTGTTATCCTGTTGACCCTGACAATAACAGGATCGGTATATGCTATACATGTCCTGCCATTAAGTGTTGCAGTGACCTCGCGCCTGAACCAGGTGTTCTGTGTAAGCGGACCGGGTGCATAATCAGCAGCCGTTGCACCGGTGATATTGTTGAAATCAGTGCCGTTATGGCTGCTTTGCCACAGATAGGTGAATGTTCCGTCCCCTGAAGCTGCAGTCGTTTCCGTTAACGGATCAGGTGTTTCTCCCTCGCATACAGTCTGGTTCGTACCAATTTCACCCGGATCAAATCTGATCACCTTAACAAAGATTATATCGGTGTACTCAGTACAGTATGTTCCTCCGTGTTCTGCCGTAACAGCTCGTCTGAAATAGGTATCTGCTGAAAGTTCCGGTGAACTGTATCCTGGTGTGGTAATGCCAAGGGCTGTCCAGTTGGTCGTGCCGTCCGGACTGCTTTCCCAGCTGTATGTGAATGAGCCGTCACCGCTTGCAGCAACACTTGTAAACGGTGCAGGAGCTGTCCCCTCGCATATTGTCTGATCGCTGGCTATTGAACCCGGATCGAAGTTAATGACTGTAACCTTTACCGGACCGGTTTCCAGAACGCATGATGCAATACCATCCGATGATGTCACGGTACGCTTGAACCAGGTATCCACGTCCAGGCCCGCCGGAGGATTATAAATTTCAACATCCGATGACGGAATTGGAGTGTAAGTCACTCCGTTCGTACTTATCAGCCATTCATAGCTGAGATTCCCGTCACCCGAAGCCGGTGTACTGCCAAAGGGATCCGGAATGGCTCCCTCGCATATTGACTGATTCCCGGTAATGGAACCCGGATCGAAATTAAGAACGGTTATTGTAACAACATTGGTTGGTCTGACACATGTTTTTCCGTTCAATGTTGATGTTACATCCCTTCTGTACCATGTATCCTGGGTAAGTATTCCCGGATTATAAGTTTCTCCTGTGGCACCGATGGGAGTAAAATCAGTTCCGTCAGTGCTTATCTGCCATCTGTATGTAAAAGTACCGTCACCCGATGGTGATACACTTGTAAGCGGTACTGCAGGACTGTTTGCACAAATAGACTGGTCGCCGGCTATGGAGCCCGGATCGAAATTAATGACGGTTATTTTAACAGTATTCGATTCTTTTGTACAGATACTGCCGGACAGATCAGATGTTGCAATACGTTTGTAAAGCATGTCTGCCGACAGTGCCGGCGGGGAATAATCCGGATTATTTCCGTCCAAAGGAACATTATCCCATGTAACTCCGTCATCGCTGCTCTCCTGCCACTGATAGGAAATGATTCCGCCGCCTGTTCCGGCGGTAAATGAGGTAATTGCCAGAGGCGTGTCTCCCTCACAGATTGTCTGGGTTCCGTCTATTGATCCCGGATCAAGATTATTCACAGTGATGAGTACAGCGGGCGTGAATCCCATACATGTCCTGCCGTCAAGCGTAACCGTTACCTGTCGCCTGAACGATGTGTTAACCAGCAGGGCACCACTGGTGTAGTTTTCACCCGTGGCTCCGCTGATGCTGGAAAAGTTGCTTACGTCTGTACTGCTCTGCCACTGGTATGTCATTGTGGCACCGGGATCTGCCGAAGCGGAAATCACAGTTGCGAGCTCTGCAGGTGCAGTATTTTCGCAGATAGTCTGTACAGGTCCGATGGTTCCCGGATCAAAGCTATTGACTTTAACAAAGATAATGCTGGTGTACAGAGTACAGTATGTTCCTCCGTGTTCCGCCGTAACAGCACGTCTGAAATAGGTATCTGCTGAAAGTTCCGGTGAACTGTATCCTGGTGTGGTAATGCCAAGGGTTGTCCAGTTGTTCGTGCCGTCCGGACTGCTTTCCCAGCTGTACGTGAATGAGCCGTCACCGCTTGCAGCAACACTTGTAAACGGTGCTGGCGCTGTTCCTTCGCAGATGGTCTGAGACGATCCGATTGATCCCGGACTGAAATTGATTACTGTGACCTTAACAAAATTCGTCTCCTTTACACATGATGCTGTAAGATAAGTTGCAGTTACCTCACGCCTGAACCAGGTATCGGAATACAGTTCTCCCGGTGTGAAAGTTTCGTCAGTTATGCCTGTGAAGCTGTAGTTGACACCGTCGGTGGAAGACATCCACCTGTAGCTGAAGTCACCTGTTCCTGAAGGAGGAACGCTTGTAAACGGTGTTGCGGGAGCTGTTCCTTCACAAATTGATATGTCTGAACCGATTGAACCCGGATGGAAGATAATGACGGTCACCAGTACGGGATCCGAAGGAGCCTCGCAGACACTTGATCCCATGGTGGAGATGGTCATCCTCCTGAAATATGTGTTTTCGGAAAGAGGTCCGGAAGCATAAACCAGCGATGTTGCACCGGGAATATCGGTCCAGTTGCTGTTATCGGTACTTCTCTGCCACTGATATGTTATGGCACCATTGCCGGTGCCGGCTGTAATACTGGTAAAGGCAGCCGGGGTTGAATTTTCGCATACAGCCTGATCGGCATCAATCTGACCGCCGTCAACAAAATTGACAACCGGTGTTACTGTTCCGTTCATCAGCTGCTTACAACCTGTAATAGTGTTTGTTGCAATTACATAATAACTTTCATTCTCATTATCCGGCCATGCCAGGGATGATCCCGTTCCTGCAAGCGGAGCATTCACCGGTCCGTGGGAGTTGTACAACTGGTAATCCACTCCCGCCTGCGAACCTGAAAGTGTTATCGTCGCACCTGTTTCATGACTGCAATATGCCACCGGTGCGCTAAGGTTGAATATTGCCGGCAGGGGATTAACCGTTACGCTTAACGGCAGGTGAACGGTATTGCAAACACCGTTTGAATTTTCTATTACCGAAACATCTCCCGTCACGGCCATTTTGAATGTTATCTCAACACTGTGTGAATTTTGACCGGAGATGATATATGCACCTGCCGGATAACTCCATGTATAGGTTGAACCACTGTTAAAAGGCACGGAATAAACAGCCGTGTCACCCAGACACAGGCTTGCCGGACCGCTTACAACTTCACCCGGTATTATAGGTACTACCGAGACCGGTAATTCAACAGGTATCCCGACACAACCCGTGGAAATAATTGTTTCCGTCACAGTGATCTTGTCGCCCGGATCAGCCATTCCCGGAACAGCTTCCACAATAATGAAGTTCATCCCGGAAGGTGATGTAATTACCAGTGAAGGCGGTACTGTCCATGCGTAAGTGGAACCCGGATGGCTATCAACTTCATAAACTCTGTTTACTGCATCCTCACAGAGAACCGACGGACCCCTGATCTCTGATGTCAACGGAAGGGGGTTGATTGTAACGGTTACTATATTTGAATAGACCGGTGTGGTACAGGATGCATCCTCAGCCTTCCTTACAAAAAGAGTAGTTTCCGTGAGTATCCCGTGAGAATATTCTGCATAGTCTGAATCGTCTATATCAGTCCAGTTGCCATCACCCTCTATTGCAGAAGTATTTGTTGTATACTGCCAGGTATAGGTAAAAGACCCACCGCCACCGCTCGCTGATGCCAGACTGCTAAAGGGAAGAGGTGCTTCTCCATAACAGATAAAATGACTGCTGCCAATAGCTCCGCTGTTCAGGGCAGGCATCACAGTGATGACTATTTCATTACTGTAAACCACAGGTGAACAAGTACTTTCGACTGCTCTCCGGACAAATTTCGTAGTAGTGGTCAGAATTCCGTGATCATATCCGGCATCGTTAGAATTGTCTATATCAGTCCAGTTACCGTCACCGGGAGTTGCCAGCATATTTGTGGTATACTGCCAGGTATAAGTAAAAGCACCTGCTCCGCCTGTTGCTGATGTTAAACTTATGAACGGGGGGACATCATCTCCGTTGCAGATATCCTGACTGCTGCCGACTTCTCCTCCGTCCAGTTGAGGCCGTACGGTAACCGTAACAATATTACTGTAAACAGGAGTAGAACATGTACCTTCAACTGCTCTTCTGACGAAACGTGTCGTTGTGGTAAGATTATTATTGTAATTTAAACCCGGAGTATTGCTTGAATGGATTGGAATCCATCCCGGATCCCCAGCATCTAAACTAACATCAGTTGTATACTGCCAGGTATAGGTGAACGAACCTGCTCCGCCGCTTGCTGCCGTTGAATTTGTAAATTGAGCAGGAATTGTACCATAACAGATTGTCTGATTTCCTGAAATCGAACCGCCTTTGAGTTCGGGGCGAACGGTAACTCTGACAATATTACTGTAAACAGGAGTAGAACATGTACCTTCCACAGCCCTCCTCACAAACCGTGTTGTTTCGGTTAAAGTACCATGGTCATATGTCAGACCTGTTGCAGAAGAAATATCTTGCCATGCAGAGCTTCCTAAAGGAGCTGACATATCTGTGGTATATTGCCATAAATAAGTAAATGAACCTGCGCCGCCTGTTGCAGCATCGGAACTTGTAAATGCTGCCACATCAGCACCATAACAGATTGTCTGGTTGCTGCCTATTGAGCCACCGTTCAATTGCGGCCTTACAGTAACCGTTACAATATTACTGTAAACAGGAGTAGAACATGTACCTTCCACAGCCCTCCTCACAAAACGTGTTGTTCCGGTTAAAGTACCATGGTCATATGTCAGGCCTGTGGCAGAAGAAATACTTTGCCATGCAGAACTGCCCAAAGGAGCTGACATATCTGTGGTATATTGCCATAAATAATTAAATGAACCTGCCCCGCCTGTTGCAGCACCGGAGTTTGTAAATGCTGCCACATCATCACCGTAACAGATTGTCTGGTCACTGCCTATTGAACCACCCTCAAGTTCCGGATAAATAGTTATCACCCTTGATGAAGCTCCGCCTGCCCCACAACCATTTTCCGGATATACTGAAATTGTAACCGGTGAAACAGCAGTGGGTGAGAAATCCACAACAATAGAATTGGTACCATGCCCCGACACTATTGTAACACCTGCAGGAACACTCCATACATAATTCGATGCATTGGCAACAGATTGTATTGAATACGTAACTCCAGTCTCGGCATAACACATATTGGCCGGCCCTGATATCGGACCTGCAGCACCTGGAGCAGCCGGATTGATAGTGATATTATAGTTTGGAGTTGTTACTGCACAACCTGAAGATTGTATTGTTTCGGTTACTCTTAGGGAACCTGTTCCAGGTGAGAGATTCCAAATGACAGTAATACTGTTTCCGGTAGAACTTCCAGATATTGTACCGTTAACAACTGTCCAACTATAAGCATGTCCGTCATGGTATTGTGTTGTATACACTATTGCATCACCAAGACACGGACCTGTTTCTCCACTTATAGCCGGAGCAGGAAGCGGACTGACTGTTATATCCACTGTAGCTGTTCTGGGATTTCCACATCCGAATGTTGCTGTTCTGCGGTATCTATAAGTTCCTGGTGTATTTACAATTTCTGAAAATGTTGCAGCTGACCCCGATAGAGGAGTCCAGGTTGAAAAAACTGGTCCCGGGGCCCTGTGCCAACTGTATGTTGGTCCTGATGAGGCAGGCGTACCTGTAAATGCACTTGTTTGATTAGTTATATTAACTATTCCACCCTGGCAAATATCTGTGCCGGAAATTACACCTCCATTGTGTGTGATTGAATATACTGTGATATCCCTGGTTGTAGATACAGGATCACCACAACCAAATGTTGCGGTTCTGCGATACTTGTAAACTCCTGGCGTACTTATTGTTTCACTGAAATTAGCAGAAGAACCTGTTAGCGGAGTCCATACTGAAAAGGTTGGTCCGACAGCTCTTGCCCAGCTATAAGTAGGCCCACCGGAAGAAGGACTTCCTGTTGATGCGCTGGTATAATTTGTAATATTTACCACTTCGCCTGCACAGACACTTGATCCTCTGATTGTTCCGGGATTGTGATTGACTGAATATACAGTTAATTGCCTGGTGCGTGGATTTGAATTGCATGAAGGATTTGTTGTATATTCAAGATAGACACTTATTGTTTTATTCCCCACCGTTGTTCCTACATCTACAGTGATGGTTCTGGTTCCCTGCCCTGATTTTATAGTTAATCCGGAAGGCACCGACCATACATATCTTGTCGCACCACCCGGTGTCATCACAGGAGGATTATTTGGAACACTAAAAACCAGATCATTTACATTAGGACACGTAGTTGTTGGACCCGATATGCAAGGTGGAGTCGGGAGAAGTCTTCTTACTGTCACCGTCACTTGTTTAGCCGGGCCTTCACAAAACTGACCGGTAGTACCTATTTCTCTAACCCAATAATTATAGGTGCCATCAGCAAGGATACCCGGACTATAAGTTGTTCCGATTCTAACCTGGTGACTCGGATGCAAGTCATCATTATTGTACCAATGTAATTGGCCCGGATTTGTACCATTTCTGATTGCCGACAAAGTAACATTTGTTCCGGAACAGACTGTCACATCGGAAGCCGTCGGCAAAGGAGGAGCTCCTACCAAACGAAGTCTGGAAAAATCATTGACAGAATTACTGTATGTAAACGGATCCATCGGATCATAAGGATTACATGGACCCCAGTTACGAAGCGTGACATCAAAAATATCATCCTCCTGATCATTAATATAATCTCCGGTGTGATAAATAGGATAAGTCTGAGCAAGTGGAGTAACCAATGTTCTGGATCCTGCATCCCATAGATACTGAATGACAGGTCCTTCAAAAAATCCTGAATGAGTTGTATAACCAGCTGCATTTGCTGTACCATCCGGGTTTACGTGCCAAACACCTGATATAGCCACACCATTGTTATCTGTTACTTTCACCATGGTCCCATGCACGTCTATATATACATTGGGTATCCCCTTTGCGGTATGTGTGCCATAAACATACTGTACATGCCTCGGTTCAATATTTGGCAAATCCGGCTCAACCGGCAACTGGCAATCAAATACAGTTGCATCGGTAAATCTAAAGGCAGTAATATCTTCACCCACGCAAAATAAAGTACGCGGATCATCAACTGGCGGATCCAGGCCTAAGCTTCCAGTACCAGGAACAGGTGTTCCATTGTCTCGCTTATAGTTGGGAATGGTAATGATTACCGTGTTTTGTGTAACCAGCAGGTTAGGCTGTAAAGTGCCCGAGGTCCACAGATATGGATAGATTGAGATATCCCATGTACAATTAGCCGTATTGTCCGGGTAACTTGCCCAGGACTCAACTGCCCGGTAAATACCTGAACCGTTACCACCAATCTCTGTAAAATACCCTCCTGTGGTTCTGGGGTTAGTCGCCGGGTATTCCCACTGAACCCACACTCTGGGCGGACAATAATGAATACTGTTACGAAATCTCTTGCTTAATATCAAATTAAATTCAACATCAACATTGGTAACAGGGGCACATATATCTTTAGGAGGTAATTCTCCATATAAACCATTAGTAAAATCAGCAGCAACAGCAATATAGTTATTCACTGCCTGAACATTTGAGAAATTGGGCTTAACTCCTCCTGTCAATGACAGCGTTCCCAAAGAAGCAGTATGGGAAACACGCACTGAATTTCTATTCGCGTAAGATATTGAATAAGGAAGTGTAATTCTTAAATTATTTCCTGCCGACACAGGATTACCAACCATAGCAACCGGTGAGCCTCCTACTGTTATTGACCAGCCATTGGATGTTCCTGCATTAACCACAGCCCTGTCAAATTCTACAATCAGCACCTGTTGATCAATATCAGTAAAAGTGATAGGATATCTGTTATTGGGAGCATCAACAGGAATAAGATAAGACTGCGAAAATAGACTTAAGGATGAAACAATAAAAATTACCAGAAAAAGAAAGCTTTTTCTGATTATCGTTTTGTTGTTATTAATCTTAAAAGCAATTGATAGCTTCATGACAGATTACTTTATTTACGGATATATTATTGACAGTATTATTAAAGGTTAAGACCAATCTCTTATTAAAAGAGTTGCATAAATTCACGTTATTAGCTGTGAAGATAAAATAGCCTAAACCTTGATTAGCCAAAGGTTCAAAGATTATAGAGAAAAAAAGTTCTATTATTTGGTTACGTAAACAATAGGAATTTAGGAGATAATTAAAATTAATTAACCTGTTGTTAACCATACTATCATGGAAGGTCAATTTTAAATATGACGGAACAACAATCCGTAAGAGATAACAGAACATGATAAACAAATGAAAACAACTATAGTATGACTTTCACGATCATTTGTACGCAAAAAAAACTAATATGTTCTGTTACGGTGTATATTTTTTAGATGAATTATTCTTTGGTATTTCGAAGCGGGAAGTGTACTAGGGCTCGTTGGTACTAAGGAACAGTTAATGACGGTACAAATCGTTGAATCTTCGTCCCTTTTTTCTACCTTTACCCCGAAAGCATTACCATATGCGTGATTTCACCCCGGAAACATATAGATTACTTCTCAAATCCCTTCTGGAACAGAAATATAACTTTCAGCCATTTATTGATTTCCTTTTAAATGCAAAATCCAGATCCGTTATCCTTCGTCATGACGTGGATGCAAGAAAAATGAATTCACTTTTGTTTGCACAATTAGAAAACGAATTTGGGATTAAGGGTACTTATTATTTCAGAATTATCCCTGAAAGTTTTGATGAAAACCTAATCAAACAGATATACGATTTAGGCCATGAGATAGGATATCATTATGAAGATGTTAGTTTAATTGCTAAAACGCGAAGTATCTTCAATGTGCAACATAATAACACAGACAGGGATAAAGAATTACTAATTAAAGCTGCAATTGACAGTTTTAGTAAAAATCTCGAAAAATTAAGAAGGATAGTGCCGGTTGAAACGATCTGTATGCACGGGAGTCCATTGAGTAAATGGGATAACCGGCTATTATGGAAGTATTATAATTACAGGGATTTTGGTATAAAAGGAGAACCCTATTTTAACACTGATTTCAGGGAGGTGCTTTATCTTACAGATACGGGGCGAAGATGGGACGGAGAGGCAGTTTCGGTCAGGGATAAAGCAAAGAGTAAGGGGATAAACACAACATCAGAAACAGAAGTAATCAGAAGAGAGAACAGTTTTCATTCAACTTTCGATATAATTAATGCTGCAAAAGAAAACAGGTTACCCGATAAAATCATGTTAACTGTTCATCCTCAACGATGGGACAGGAGACCCATGTTCTGGTTCCGGGAGCTTGTCTGGCAGAATGTTAAAAACATTGTAAAAGGAGCACTTGTAAAAATTCAAAACGATAAGTTATGATTTACAAGTATGAAATAAAAAGTCTTTCCAGGTTTCTGGAACTTTAATTCTCCAGGTTTTTTTATTCTTGTTGATCTATCTTATTCAATACTTTGTATTTTGTGCCGAGCACCATTCTTATTACCCCCACCCCAGCAACCAATCCAATTACATTAGATAACATATCAAACATATTGAATGTCCTGTCAGGAACCCATAACTGAATTAATTCGGTGGCTACTGCGAGTATTAATATAAGTCTGACAAATTTCGGGAAAGGATTTACAGAAAAAAGGGAAATCCTCTTAAGTTGACCTACTAAATAATAGAGACAAATAAGGAAGTAAACCGCAAAATGAAGAAGATGGTCGAGGCGTATGTTGAATACTTCCGGCCCTAGAAATATTTTGTCTAAGCTAATTTCCCGAATCGGTACTAAAGTCGTTAATAAAACAGCAAGATAGCCCAGCCAGAAAATTATGCGGTATATTAAATGCTTCAAAGAGATTTCCGGGGTTAAATTTTAATATCGAAAAGATACTGTTTACAAAAACTACTCAATCATATTTTAATAAGACGCTTGCCAATTGCCAACATCCAACTTTTTTCTTTTAGCTAAAATTTAGTAATAACATTTCCGAGTTATAGAGTCGGTACAATAGGGTGCTATCAATTAAAGCCTCCTGAATCTGTGATAAATATCTCTAGCCACTTTCTGAAGTTTTGGTTCAAATCTGGTTTTATCAGCTGAAATAACCGATTCAAGATAAACCTTATATCTGATATTATTTTCGTTCAGAAATTCTATTAATTCCTTTGGAGGTTCTTTTTTCTGAAATTCAACAGCTTCTTTTTTCAGAGCTTCTTCTCTGGTCATTAAACCCTGACGAATCAATCCGCTGGAATGGAAGGTGTATTTTGTTATTCCAGATATGCGAAGTGTATCTTTAAAAAATGGCACATCATGAAGATGGCAGTCGAGATGTTCCACCGATCCTGAATCATCACTCCATTTCATTTCTTTTTTAAGTATTTCAATAATTTCAGTAAAAGGCAGGTAAATATAATCATACAGACCTATATGCTGAGTGATCAATCGCATCAGGGATGTTCGCTTAATACCAATTATATCACACATGCCTCCGGCAATTTTCTGGAACTCAAGCTTATGTTTGTTTAAGGAAAGATACCTGAATTTTTTCTCTGCATCAGTGTTTTTGATCACGTTAGAAAAGTAGGAGGCGGTATTAAGACTTGAGACCTCTTTAATCTGTGAAACATACTGAACTCTTCTACCGGAACCTTTGATAACCAGAGGTATATTAAAATTCTTTGCTGCAAATTCAATTGAATAGTTAATGCCCCTCATGCAAGCATTGCAGAAATCGCCCGTTTTTTCTGTAAAAACCTTAAAGAGTTCCGATGAATTTCTCTTGTTAATGGTATAAAAGATATGATCGGCATCGCAAGAGGCGATTGCGTTTCTGATATTATTTTTTGCAGTCTGAGTGAGAAATCCGTTATCAAGAGTAACCGAAAGTGTCTTCAGTCCGTACACCTTTGTACACAGGTAAATGGCATAAGTGCTGTCTTTCCCTCCGCTCAAAGGTACCAGAACATCATAAGGCCGCTTTAATCTTTTTGCCTTCTCAAGGATCTCTTCAAACTCAGCCTTCTTCCTCTCTTTTATCAATTCCCAGTCCTTAAAATCCGATTCATATT
>JAAYKX010000197.1 GCA_012522155.1 Bacteroidales bacterium | reverse complement strand
AGAACAAGAACTGATAAAAAACCAAGTGTGTAACTCACATAATAAACGTAATCACTCTGAAGGATCAGCAGTAAAAAAACGAGTATCAGGGGCCACAGTACACCTTTTATATCCAGTTTTTTCAGAAGGCCCCGGCATATGGCGAAAATTCCAAACGCGGCAATTGTAACAATCAGTGCTCCAATAGTCGGATTCACATAGAACTGCATCAGGAAAGCCCCTGCATATTCAGACAGTCCGCCCGGCCTTGAAAGAAAGTCCGGAAAATAATCAGGACTGAAACGAAAAAGCTGTATCTGTTCCTGATAGGCGAGAAGATTGCGGTTAAGAACTGCGAAATAAGAAAAATGCAAAAGGAATGCCAGGAAAATAATAATCCCTGAAAAAAGAACCGGGCTTTTTATATTTTTCACTCTGAAAAAGATTTACACCTGAAAAAGCCATGAAAATAAAAGTGCGTCCCGAATAGAATAATGAATAATGCCAGGACGCACTTTTCCGGCTATCAGATTTAGTATCCTGGATTTTGCTGCAACTCCGGATTTGCATCAAGTGCAGTTTGCGGAATAGGGAACAGTTGGCGAAACTCAGGAATTTCGCCTCTCCAGCCGGGTATCTCATCACAGAATGTACCAAAACGTATCTGATCCTGTCTTGTATAAGATTCCCATGCCAGTTCAAGGCGCCGTTCAAGATAGATATCATCCAGACTTACGCTTGTTTTGAGTTTGGCAGGATCATCAAATACCCTTCCCCTGATTTCATTCACGAGTCTCGTGGCTTCCTCGTTATCCTGATCCAATCTCACAAGACATTCTGCCTTCATCAGATATACATCGGCCAGTCTGAAAATCGCACTTGCATTCTGCATATAGTTCACACCTTTTTCAATCTCCCACTTAAAGCACCGGGCTCCTACTTCCTGTTCAACATGGCCCCAGCCATCTTCATCAATATCAGACACGATGGTAATATCAATATGATGTATCAGCGGGCGTCCGTGTGCCGTTTGTATTACTTCCCCGGTTGACGGATCTATCATCGGACCAATGAGAAAACTTCCGGGTTTATGCTCAACATCATCACCCCGGCGTTTGTCATCCAGATCAAACTGCCTTACGTATGCAGGCATTGCTGACAGTCCGTTATTTCCCCGTCTGGTGGTGCCTAAAGTAATATAATCAAGATAATGAAGAGTAAAAGCCAGCAGACCATTAGCTGCTGACGGACTGTTAATGGCGGCCAGAATATGCTCCGGACAATTTTTATTCTCAACCTTGAAATTATCATGCCAGTTGGAAACCAGAGAGTATGGCAGGTCCATCACAACATCACAGGCATTGATACATTCCTGCCATTTTGGTCCTCCGGCGGGATTCCACACCATAGCATTCAGATACATCTTTGCAAGTATTGTATGAACCACTCCTTTTGTAAATTTCCCGTAACTCTCAGGACTCACATCCGACCTTATGTCATCCTTAATGGCATTTAGCTCGGACATAACAAAATCATAGACTTCAGCCCTTGATTTCGTAGCGGGTTTTGACAAATCAGTAAAATCCGTCACAATAGGCACATTGCCAAAATAATCACACAGAATATAATACCAGAATGCTCTTGCTGCCCGGACCTGACACTGATAGGGCAGTTTGTCGGTAATACCCTCGGAATTGTCAATCAGGTACAAAATCTGGTTGGATTGTGAAACACGCTGCATACATGCATTATAGAAACTTACTATATGACTCGTTTGCGAAGTCCATTTTCCAAGTCGTAGTTCCTTATATACACCGCCATCCCACCAGTCTCCCCCTCTTCTTGTTGGTGTTATTGACATATCAGAAGAGTTTTCGGCTATGTTAACCGGATTATTGACCGATCTCAGGCCTGTATAAATAGGAGCTATCAAAGAATTCACCTCGGCTTCGGTTTTTCCGAAACTGGCTGCCGGTAACTGAGTATATACTTTCTCATCCAGCCATTCCGTACAACCTGCTGAAAGAAAAACAAGAATCAGAGGTATCAGTATAAAAATAATTCGCCTTTCCATATATGCTGGTAATTTAAAAAGTTAAAAACTCACATTTACGCCAAACAAAAAGGTCCTCGATTTCGGATAATATTCCCTTCCTTCGACACCCGGATCCAGTCCGCTCATTGGTACTTCAGGATCAACTCCCTTATACCTTGTCAACAGAATAAGATTATTTCCCGTAAAATAAGGCCGTATTCTGCTTATTCCAAGAATACCGGGATTAAATGAATATGCAATGTTCAGGTTTTCAAGCCTGAAAAAAGAACCTTTTTCAATGTAGTAACTGTTATAATACGGACTTTGATTCAATCCCAGTGTAAGAGCATCCCGCAGAACATTTGCTCCCGGTAACCACTGGGTTGTAGCGTATGACATTTTTGAAAAATTCAATACATCATTTCCATATACTCCCCGCCAGAACATTGATAACTCAAAATTCTTATATGTAAACGAATTATCAACTCCGTAAGTAAGCTTGGGCTGAGCATTCCCGATATATGTATAGTCCGATATTGTTACGCCCGGAACTCCGTCAACCATATCGTTTATAATATACAGTCCGTTTGCATCAAGTCCCAAACATTCGTGACCATAAAACTGTCCCACTGCTTTTCCCTCTTCAACAATATGTGTGGTATTCGACGAACCTCCCCTTACCCAGGCATCCCCGGTTTTAATCGATTGGGTGGTAAACTCCTCATCTGACAGCTTAGTGATCTTATTTTTATTGTGAGCAGCATTAACCGTTATGGTCCATCTCATGTCCCTGGTTCTGATTACATCCCCCGTCAGGGATGCTTCTATCCCCTGATTCAGCATTGTTCCGACATTGGCAGCCATAGATGCATACAGGTATGGAGGAACAGGAACCTGATAGGTGTAAAGAAGTTTTGAGGTCTTCTTATGATAATATTCAACAGTACCATTTAATCTTGAATTATAAATGCTGAAATCAACTCCCACATTGCTCATTGCAGTATGCTCCCACTGTAAATTGGGGTTTGCATTCTGACTGACAATATAGGCGGTATGCCATGCCCCGTTATCATAATATACTCCTGAAGCGCCATACAGCTGCATTGACTGATACGCGCCCAGACCGGCCTGATTTCCCGATACACCATAACCGGCACGTAATTTCAGTTCATCAAATATGCCCTTCAGATTCTCCATAAATACTTCCTCTCCCAATCTCCATGCTGCAGAAACTGAAGGGAATGTTCCCCATTTATTATTTGTTCCGAATTTGGAAGACCCGTCACGACGTAAAGTTGCTGAAACGATGTAACGTTCCATCAGGCTGTAGTTTATTCTTCCGAAATAAGACAGAAGCCTGCTCATGCTCGCACTTGACACTACATCACCATTCAGCATATTTTCACCTGCTTGAAGGTTATCTGCCCCAAAAAGATCTGTCACAAATTTTCGGTTCTGAGCCTGTGCTGATTGTGAATAATTATCCTCAAAAGAGGTTCCTCCGAGAACATTAATATTGTGCTCTCCTATGTTCAGCGAATAATTAAGAGTTGTTTCAAGCAGTTTCGTATCACTGTTTGAGAATGAGCGGAAAGCGGTACCATAGTCGGTTCTCCCGCGTTCAGTGGTAGAATTCCGATACCTGCTTCTGTCGGTCGACTGGCGCTGGTAATAGGCATTAGCGGATAATAGCAGATTATCAATTATTTCAAGATCAGCTTTTAAATTGAAATAGTTAATGTTGTTCTTGCGTTTGTCGTAATTTTCCACAATGTTGTGAACGGGGTTCCCCTGATCAAAATCAGTGCTTTCAAACCATGTGCCATCACTGTTCTTTACCGGAAATGCGGGAACCATATTATATGCAAGAACAAAATTCCTGGTATCGGTTGGCTGATAATCTCTCTGTGTAATAGAACCCAACAGGGTTAATAACAGTTTGTCCTTTAATGCTTTTTGACTGGCAGAAAACCTCATGTTCAGTCTGTTCTGGTAATTATCCCTGACAACACCTTCCTGACTGATAGATGAAATTGATACCCTGTAATTGTTGTTGGTTCCACCACCGGAAAAAGACAGATCATGGTTCATTGTCAGACCTGTCCGCATTATTTCATCAAACCAATCGGTGTTTGCACCCTTGTCAAATGTCTGATATGACAGGTTGTTCGTTTTGGAATAGTCGCGCCATTCATCGGCAGTGAGCACATCCGGCTTGTTTGACACTACATCCATTGCAACATATCCGTTGTACTCTGTGGATAATTGACCGGCCCTGCCCTTTTTGGTAGTAATAAGAATAACACCGCTGGCTGAACGTGAACCATAAATGGCTGCAGCGGATGCATCCTTCAGTATGCTGATGGATTCAATATCCTGTGAGGCAACTGAGTTCAGACTCAATCCGGGAACACCGTCTATAACAACAAACGGTTCACTGCTCCCGGTTAATGATGAGGTCCCTCTAAGCCTCATGCTTTGCTGTGAGGTAACATCACCGGTAGATTTTGTAATGACCAGGCCGGCAACCTTTCCCTGAATCATGTCAGCAGCTGTTCTGGTCACACCAATATTAAAATTCTTTTCAGTCACATTGGTGATTGAACCGGATATAGTCCTCCGTTGCTGGGTCCCGTATCCTACCACAACTACTTCTTCAAGACCTACGGTTTCACTGATCAGGGAAACGTCAAGGCTGCTTCTTCCGGCTAATGGTATTTCCTGCGAGGTGTAGCCGATAAAGGAAAAAACAAGGACAACATTCAGATCAGGTACGGATAACACATAAGCCCCGTCCATATCAGTAGTGGTCCCGATAATTGTTCCCCTGACAACAACATTGACACCCGGAAGAGCTTCGCCGGTCTGACTGTCAGTGATGGTTCCCTGAACAGTAGTCTGCTGAGGATCATAGGATATAATACCTTTTCCAGTAGCCTGTAGGTCCACTGTAAAAAAGAGTGCCAGAATCATGGTCAAATTCAGACACAAAAAAGTTTTGTATCCCCTCAATAAATTAAAAACAGACCAAAATTTTTCTTTCATAATAAATTTGGATTGTTAGTTAAGGTTAATTTCACGTAATCAGCCTGTTGCAAACAGACTGGAATAAATAAGACAATCAAAGATTCTTTAAATTCTCACTACGTTTTTTAGATAACGAGCAGGATTTTCTCATAGGCACAAAATTTAGGTTTGTATTCAGGTTTATAGTTTTTCCAAAAAAAGTCAGATGACAAACCAGGCAAACAAATGCCATTGCTTCTACAAAGTACGAATAAAACAATTCAGATACAAATACTATCAGGAATTTTTATTCAGACAAAGTGCAGACTGAATAAGGAATAAAGTTCAGGGATAAAGGAAGTATTACTGCCGGTTCAATACAGTATTCTCGTACGAATGGTATGGGGAATATTTCTCAGGTCATTCAGAATGGTACCGTTAAGATCACTGTCGGTTTCCAGTATTACATAACCTATATCCGGGTCTGTCTGAAGATACTGGGCAGATATGTTTATTCCCTTTGAACTGAACTGGTTGTTCACTTCCCGTAACACTCCGGGAACATTTCTGTGAATATGAAGAAAACGTTGTTTTGTCTTGTGTGACTGAAGGGAGATCTCCGGGAAATTGACTGCCCCGATAGTTGATCCGATATCACTGTACTTAACAAGCTTTTCTGTTACCTCAAGTGCTATATTGGCCTGCGCTTCATGTGTGCTGCCGCCAATATGGGGCGTCAGTATCACATTGGGGAAACCCTGAAGCTCATTTACAAAGGGTTCATTGTTTGAAGCAGGTTCCTCAGGGAACACATCTGCTGCCACACCGGCAAGATGCTTTGTCCTCAGGGCATTGGCAACTGCACCATAATCCAGGACATCTCCTCTTGAGGCATTTATAAGACAGGCACCTTTTTTCATTATTGCTATCTGTTCCGCCGATATCATGCTTTTAGTAAGCGGAGTGGAGGGAACATGTATGGTGACTGCATCTGAGATACTGAGCAGGTCTTCCATGCTTGGAACAGATTTTGCCTTCCCCAGGCTCAGCTTCTTCACGATATCATAATAGCAGACATCCATTCCTACTGATTCAGCCAGTATCGAAACCTGGGATCCTATATGTCCGTAGCCTATTATACCAAGTGTCTTTCCCCTTACCTCAACGGAATGATTAACAGACTTCATCCATATCCCTTTATGGGCAAGAGCACTTTTCTCAGGAATGTCACGCATCAGCATTATACATTCAGCAATCACCAGTTCAGCCACTGACCTGGTATTTGAATAGGGAGCATTGAAAACCGGTATTCCCGACATCTTGGCGTCATGCAAATCGACCTGGTTTGTACCGATGCTGAAACAGCCTATCGCAAGAAGCTTCGGAGTTTTCTCAAAAAGTCCGCTCCTGAGCTCTGTACGGCTCCTTATCCCGATGATATGGGCCTCCTCCAGTTTTTTCTCAAGTTTCTTCCGGTGCAGGGCTTCCTGAATACATTCAACCTGCGTATAACCGTTTTCAATAAAATATTGTCTGGAATTCTCATGAATACCTTCCAGCAATAAAACCTTAATCTTGCTTTTATCAAGTGAATACTTTCTCATCGGGAAGAAACATAAGTAATTGTGTGCACCCTGCCACCTTTTAGTTTAAATTGACAGGATTTTATTGAATTTATTCAACCGGCCGCAAAAATAATAAAGTTCCTGAAACCTCCATCCTGCTTCGGATATTTCATTACAGGATTTATCAACAGACAGGCTTCAGGCGGCGATGCCGTGCAGTAGGAGCTGCAGGGCAGAAGCTATGCAAAAGCAGCTGCAGAGCAGAATCTGCAAATATGGCTTTGAGAAATTATGGCAACAGTCAGTTAATCGTCCAGTGCCTGGTAGACCATTGCCTTGAACTTATTTTCTATTTCATTGTGACTAAGCGGAGCCTGTTGCATATACAGCTGGCAAACAAGTTTTTCTGTGGGATCTGCCCAGTAAATGGTACCATAATAACCTCCCCAGGAAAAAGAACCTTCACTTATTCCAAGCTGCGCCTGTCCTTCTTTCGTCATTATTTCAAAACCCAGTCCGAATTTATTCCGGCCTAAGTCAAGACTGCCTATCTGGTTTGAAGTGATAAGTTCCACTGTTCTTCGTGCCAGAAGCCTTTTGCCGTTGTACACACCATTGTTCAGCAGCATCTGAAGAAATATGGCATAGTCACCTGTTGTTGAGCTCAGACCTGCGCCGCCTGAAAAATATTTCCCATCCGCAAGCAGGGGATAATCAGCAGCATCCTGAGACATTGGAACAACTTTCCTTTCCCTGTTTTCCGTATTTACCTTTACCAGCCTGCCATGCCTGTCAGGGGGCAGATAAAACCATGTATCATTCATTCCCAGAGGTTCGAAGAGCCGCTTCTTAAGCCAGACATCAAGTTTTTCACCTGAAAGTATTTCAATAAGATAGCCTATCACATCCACATTCAGGCCATAGGTGTATTTTTCACCCGGCTGGTGGGCAAGCGGCATTTTTCCCAGAAGCATGATATCATCCCCAATTGTGATTTCATCACCGCCAAATCCCCCCCGTATGCCTCCTTTGGAATATATTTTTCTCATGACTTCCGAACCGATACCTGCATAATCAATTCCCGAGGTATGAGTGAAAAGATCTCTTATTGTAATCTCCCGTCCTGCAGGCAGGGTGGTATAAGTTGTATCCTTTTCATTAAACCTGTCCAGCACCACCGGGTTCCCAAACGCGGGAATATATTTTGAGACAGGATCATCAAGCAGAAACTTTCCTTCTTCAAACAACATCATCATACCAACACTTACAATGGCTTTTGTCTGTGAGGCTATCCTGAAAATATCGTCTGTTCGCATGGGAGTGTTATTTTCAATATCGCTTACACCAAATGCTCTGTTATATACTATTTTACCATCGCGTGAAATAAATCCGACAGCACCGGCTATCCTGCCGTTGTCAATATATTCCTTCAGCATATTGTCAATACGGGCCAGACGTTCAGATGAAAGCCCCACCGACTCCGGGGAAGCCGGCTGCAGATCCGTAACACTTGCAGTGCTGCAGGAAACAAGGAAAACCAATAGGCTGATAAAAACAAAAGTCAGTGATCTTTTCATTTTATTGTGTTTTATTAATATTACTAAAATTTACTGCTGCCAAACAAATGTTCTTTCAGGCATATGTGCTGCCAAACAACTGTTCTTTCGGGCATATGTGCTGCCGGACAAATGCCATGACTGGGCAAATGCCATGATTGGACAAATGCCATGCCGGTCCTGCTTATCACTCCGTTATCCTTTTTCCCGTCTTCTCCAGTAAAAGATCCGTAAGATTCTTCGCTGCCTTAAGATTCTCAAAACTCTCCGGAAGGATGGCATGATCAATATATTTATTACAGAACCAGGGATCACCTATGGCAAAAACATATCCCCTTCCGAAATTGTTTTCTGCCATCACTATCCTTCCTCCTGCCCTCAGAACGGGTTTGGCCCCTTTTCTAAGATTCATATCCGAAATTTCCGTGAGAAAAATTTTTGATACTCCCCTGAAAAGCGGATGACCGGAAAGACTGGTTATCGCTCCCATCTCCCAGTTGTCGTTTATAACAGGATTAAGTGAAACATGATTGAATCTTATCCCGAATTTTGAAGCCAGCCTGTTCAGATGCGTGAATTCACATTCCGGTCCGCCATTGGCAAAGATGGCAAGCACTCCCCCCCTTCTTACCCATCTCTTTATTGCCCGTATATCTTCGGGAAGTATATAATTGGGGGACGGGGATTCAGATGTGCTGTCAGGATCAACAATTATATAAACATCAGCTCCTTTCAGTACGGCACGGTCCGGTTTTTCAACAGTTGTTATTTCGGCTCCCCTGGCTTTAAATATTCTTCCCCATTCTGAATATCCGCCGAACTCCGTATCTGTCCACAAATAATGATAAGGAATACCGGTCCTCGGATGAGTCTCGCGGTTGAACCAGTTATCCAGGGCAACCACAGGCTGACTGTAAACATTCCCGGGAAAGAACATTGCAGATAACAGAACAAACAGAAGCAATATCCTGAGCATATATTTCACTGTGATCTTCATTCACTTGTATTTTTATTCCGTCAACACGCAAATTCCTATAACAGAACAGAAAACAACCACATCACATAACATTCACACCCCGGGTGTTTTCTGAATCATGGATTTTACATGTTTATTACTGAAAGTAAATTCAAAAATAGAAAAGATATATGATGATTGGGGTTTCCTCAATGGTAAATTTTTCCGCGCTTAATACCTGATGATAAAATCCCGGGGACAAGGATTGACAATAACTCTCGCGAAATTTGTAATTTTGCAGTTGTACACAGGACCATGATATTTAAGAGGAAATATATATTGCAGGCTTTACATGACTGTTAGTTAGTTATATTTTCATACTTTGCCAGGCAACAATATATTATCAAACATACATGATGTTAGTAAACATATTAATAATCAATTATATACATTTGGCAGGAATCAACAAACCAAAAAGTTTAACGAACTGTTGCACGACTGTATTTAAAACCAAATCATCATGAGAAACATTGTTTGTCTAACCTTCATCACGGCTGTCCTGCTGCTCACAGCATGCAGCAAGGATAAGAAATCTGAACGCTTCAGGCTTCTGACCACAACGGCGTGGATAAACGAATCCGTTCTTGTGGACGGGGAAGAGCCTGCGGGAGACTGGGACTTTCTGAATGAATTCAGCGGAGAAGCAAAATTCAATGAGGACGGAACAGGCAATTTCGGAAATTATACAGGCCAGTGGAGATTTAATGAAACTGAGACGGAAATAACCATTACTACCGAAACCATACCCCTTCCCATAGTAACCAGAATCATTGAACTGACTTCAGAGAGACTGGAAATATCCACCGTCACCCTTAATCCGCAGAATCCTTCAGAAACAGCAGAAATAACCATGATCTTCAAAAGCAGGTAATGCGTCATTCTCTCACTGTCATCCTGTATCTTGTATGCTGCAGTGTATTGGCATCAGCTACGGAAGGCAACATAAGGGGAAGGGTGATTGACAGCGAAAATGGTGAAGCCCTTGCAGGTGTTTACGTTATTTACGGAAGCAGCCGGGGAACAGTCACCGATGAATCCGGACAGTATGTTATTGCAAATGTTTCGGGCAGGCTAAGGGTAATATTCCAGTTTGTGGGCTATGCCACCGTCACCAGGGATGTCGTGGTAAGACAGGATGAAACTGTTGAACTTGACATCAGCCTTGAAACACTGATCAGTGAGATTGACCAGGTTGTTGTCAGTGCAAACAGAACCGAGCAGAAAATTGCTGAACTCAGTGTTTCCATGTCTGTTATTAAAAACTCTTTCCTTTCTGATAACCATATCAGCGATGCCCGGGAACTGATAGGCAAGAACCCGGGAATTGATGTGATGGACGGCCAGGCATCGGTAAGGGGTGGAAGCGGATTCAGCTACGGAGCGGGAAGCCGTGTACTGGCACTTATTGACGGACTGCCCTTCAATTCCGCTGACGCCGGAAATATTAAATGGCAGTTCCTGCCTCTTGAAAACCTGTCCCGTATAGAGATAATCAAGGGAGCATCTTCGGTTTTATACGGTTCTTCAGCCCTTAACGGGATCATAAATTTCAGAAGCGCTGACGCCAGCAATACACCGCTCACAAAATTCCATGCCGAAACAGGGATCTTTGGCAGGCCACATAACCGCGACTGGAAATGGTGGGATACTCCCAGGATCTTTACAAACTTCTCCCTTTCACACCTTCAGAAATTCGGAAAAACCGACATTGGTCTGGGTGCATATCTTATGACGGATGAGGGGTACAGGAGACTGAACGGGGAAAACCTGGCCAGACTGAGTTTCAGACTGAAACATTTCAGCAAAAAGATTGAAGGACTTAATTACGGGATGAACATAAATGCGGGAAGTACTCATAAAACAGATTTTGTGCTATGGGAGGATGCTCAAAGCGGTGCCCTGAAACAATCGGAGACAACAGCAGCAGAGTTTCGCGGCAGTTTCATTACAATTGATCCCTTCATCTCCCTGAAAAAAAATGAAAAGGTAAAACATGACCTGAAAATCAGGTTCCGTTCCGACAGGAACAGGCTTCCGAATAATGAAAAGAACAACAGCGATGCCATAAATCTTTATTCAGAATATCAGCTATGGTGCAGAATAACAGATTTCATCGATATCACATCTGGTCTGACAGAAAATTACAGCGTGGTAAATTCCGAGTTCTTCGGCAACCACTACGGATTTAATCTTGCCGGCTTTTCACAGGTCGAAATAAGACCGGTGAACCGGCTGAAAGCTGTTGCCGGACTGCGGCTTGAGCATTTCTCGCTTGACGGAATCAGTGACAGACTCACTCCCATCATCAGGGCAGGTGTTAACTTCCGGGCCGCTGAACACACATATCTGAGGGCTTCATTCGGTCAGGGCTACCGCTTCCCTTCCATTGCTGAGAAATTTGCATCAACAACACTTGGGTCTGTAAAAATAATTCCTAACCCCGACATACTCGCTGAAAAAGGATGGAGCACCGAAATGGGAATCAAACAGGCTTTCCTTTGGGGAAATACGGCAGGCCAGGCTGATCTGTCATTTTTTCTCATGAAGAATTCAAACCTTATCGAATTCCTGTTTGCATCATACCCCGGTGAAGGTGTCGGCTTCAGGGCAGACAACCTGGAACAGGCCGTTATCCGGGGCAGTGAGTTTGAATTCGCTCTTGAAACACATATTCGCCGGGTAAGCATCTCAGCTACCGGAGGTTATACATACACCTTCCCCGTGGATATCAGCAACAGAAACAGCGATGAGACAGTCTTCCTGAAATACAGAAGAAAACATTCGGCCAAGATATATGTCACTTCAAGCTGGAAATCCTTCACCCTGGGTTCAGGTCTCAATATACGGTCGAAAATACTGAATATCGACGATGTATTTCTCAGCCCTGCTACCAGTGAACTCTTTTTACCCGGATTTTATGACTACTGGGTTAAAAACAATACGGCACATGCCGTACTTGATGTTTCTGCCGGATATATTATCAGTCCGGGATTCAACCTGTCATTTGTAGTTAAAAATCTGACAAACACAGAATACATGGGCCGTCCGGGAGACATTCAGCCACACAGAAATTTCAGCATCCGTCTGTCGGGGAAGCTATAATACTCTAATATTTTACAAGGCAAAAGCTTCAGCAGATTTGTGAACTTTTCTGTAATTTTGGGAATCATTGTTTAAACATATGAGAACAGCGTTCCTGATTATTGTATTATTACACGGACTTATCCATTTTATTGGATTTGTAAAAGGATTCGGGATCAGTGAGGTAAAAGAGCTGACCCTTCCCGTTTCCAGACCGGCAGGAGTGCTTTGGATGCTCGCAGCACTCCTGATCATCAGCTATGGCATTTTACAGTTTGCAGATTGGGAATATGCCTGGCTAACCGGCTTTATTGCGGTGGTCCTGTCACAAACCCTGATCATCATCTTCCGGAAGGATGCCATAATCGGTACGCTGCCCAACATCATCATACTATCTGTTCTGATCGTATCTTTTGGTAATTACAGTTTTCAAAGAATGATCCAGTCGGAAACATACGCATTTCTGAGTCAGGTCCGGACCTCAGACGAAAGGATTATTACTGAAAATGATATTCAGGAACTGCCCCCGCCGGTAAAAAACTGGATCCGGCACTCGGGAGCCGTCGGAAAGCCCTTTATCACATCCGGCCGGATCATTCAGCAGGCAGAAATGAAAATAAAACCGGGCCAGAAGAAATGGATAAATGCCACGGCCCTGCAGTATACCTCCATAGAGCCATCCGGCTTCATCTGGACTGTTGACGCCGGGATGAATCCCCTGCTTCATTTCAATGGCAGGGATAAGTATATTGACGGCAAGGCTGAGATGCTTATTAAACTAAACTCCCTGTTCACCGTTGTGAATGAACATGGAGAAAAACTGAATGAAGCCACCCTGCAACGGTATCTTGGCGAAATGGTCTGGTTGCCCTCACTGGCTCTCAGCCGGCACATCAGCTGGGAACAGCTGGCAGATACCGCTGCCATAGCCCTGATAAGCCATAAAGGAACAACAGCGGCCGGCACCTTTTATTTCAATCCGGAAGGAGATTTTATCAGGTTTTCCGCCCTGCGCTATATGGGTAATGATCCGGATGCCCAAAGATTAGAATGGATTCTGGATGTTGATGAATACAATACTTTCGGGGGCATCAGTGTTCCTTCAAAAATGAGAGTAACCTGGAAACTGCCCGAAGGTGACTGGACATGGCTTAAGCTGGAGATCAAAGATATAAAATACAATGTATAATAAACTAATCACCTTTGCCACGTTACTGTCACATTCCCTGTAGTGTGTGTCAAATACCATGGCTGTGAAAAAGTTGATTATAATACGTATCAACAGTGATCCGGAAATAATTATCCGGTGTTGGTTTTGGAAATTAATAGTTTTATCTTTAAACGATGAACGTGCCACCAACTGTAAGTGAACATATCCCCGACTGTAAACAAACCTACCATCAACTGTTAGCAAACATGTATTCAACAGCACTTAACAACAATCAGCCTTTCGCATTCGGCATTCGTCTCTTTCTCATTGCAGAGATACTTCTGTTCGGATCACTTTTTATCGTTTACCTGGTTTACCGCAGCAGACATGCCCAGGCATTTCACTTTGCTGCCGGTGAATT
>JAAYKX010000196.1 GCA_012522155.1 Bacteroidales bacterium | reverse complement strand
CCGTTCCAGCCACTGCCAGAAGAAGCTGTTTAGCTCATCAAGCGACGAGATCTGTTCTTGCCGGAACAAGGGCATGAACCTTTGGGAAACATTGCCAAACAGGCGTTCTATCTTGCCTTTCTTATGTTAATCTTTACATAAGAAAGGTTACGTTAAGACTTTCGTTATGTAAAGAAATATGCTTACAAACCTGAAAATCCATTACATTGGTATTATATTTCTTTACATAATAATCCTGATATGTTACTCATAAATCAAACATTTTAAGGAGGTTTTGATTTATGGTAACTGACTTTAAAACACTGGTTTCTTTATGTGAAGACGAACTGAACAATCGAGAGTATGCTGCAATTCACCATGGGAGAATCAAGGCAGAATGGGACAATCTGGCTCAGTGGATGGAGTCGCATTACTACACAGACTTTTCTGAAGCTATTGGATTCCAGTATTGTGATGAAACGCTAGGAACCCATATACTCGCTGACAGACTTACGCATAAAAATCGAATACGACTGCGTGCAGTCCGTATGCTAACTTCTTATCAAAAAGATGGTGATTTTGAATTTCGTACACCACGGATTGAAAGGATTTTTTATGGTCAAACAGGTAATGATATGTCCCTATACCTGTCCTATCTCCGCAATATACAGCGTCTCTCGGAGAGCACACTCAGGAACAAGGAACAGTACCTGTATGAGTTCTTCAATTATCTGGAAAAACGTACCCTAACATTGGGTGATCTTAGCATTGAAATTATGGAAGATTTTTTTCGCTCAATGGATTACACACCCGCATCCAGACACAACTGCGGTTCAACGCTACGCATTTATTTTCGTTACGTATACGATAATGGCATTACTGAAAGAGACAGTTCGGTATTTATTTTAAATGACAATTACAATCGCCATAGTAAAATTCCCACTACATATGATGAAGATGAGATCCGCAGGATTGTCGCCTCTGTAGAACGCTCATCCGCTACGGGAAAACGGGATTATCTGATTTTGCTGCTTGCCGCCGAATACGGATGGCGCACCAGCGATATTGTGAATTTTCGGTTCAGTCAGATTGACTGGGATAAAAATGTCATCCGTTTCAACCAACGCAAAACAGACATACCTGTAGAATACCCACTTCTTTCTTCAGTTGGAAACGCCATTATTGATTATCTGAAACATGGACGTCCCGCTACCGATGTAGAGGAAATAATCGTATCTAACGAATCATCAAAAAAAGGGCGACCACTTTCGTTCCCAACTGTGCATTCTATTGTGTCAAAATATATGCGTAAGGCAGAGATCAAGAACTGGAAGAACAAAAAACACGGAGCACATTCTCTTCGCCACAGCCTAGCAACGAACATGTTGAAAAAGAATGTCTCCATCCCCATCATTAGCACTGTCCTCGGACATCAGAATACTAAGGCTACCAAGGTGTATCTGAAAGTTGATATGGATAAGTTGCGGCAATGCCCGATCCCCATGCCAGTGATATATTCAAAACATTATATGGCAGGGGGGTGCGAAGCATGAACCACCCCGTGTTCCAATCCGTTTTTAAAGAGGAGATGCATCAGTATCTGAACTACAAAGTTGCATCCGGGTATAAAGAAGTAAGTTACAGCAACCATTTACGCCAATTTGATAAGTTTTGCATGGAACACGGAATACCTCGGCCGGTATTTACTGATCAGCATGCGGCGAAATGGATACAAAGGAAAGAAAATGAGGCAAGTACCACGCATTATTCCCGGGTCAATGGGATCAAACATTTCCTGATCTACCTCCACCGCAGGGGATTTAACGTTTTCGTAACAAGAGATATCAATTTCAGGCAAACAGATTTTCAACCGCATATATATACGGAAAATGAAATAGTAAGGTACTTTCATGCAGTTGATACCTATGAATCCTCCCGTAATCGCAAGGATGCTATCCAACTACCAATACTTTTCCGGCTGTTGTACTGTTGTGGAACGAGAATTAACGAGACACTTGGCATCAGAAAACAAGATGTGGATCTTAGGAATGGTATCATCAAGCTATATGAAACAAAAAATAATTGTGAGCGCTATATCGTCCTAAACGGTGACCTTACCAACTTGGTACGGCAATATGCAGAAAAATGCTTTTACCTTCTTGGTGATAATGAATACATCTTTACCACTTCCAATGGGGGGCGACTGAGTGGCGATACTATTTACAACCGCCATAGGCTGTTCCTTCATAAAGCAGGAATTCCGTATCTTGGTGGCGGCAGAGGGCCAAGGCTGCAAGACTGGCGTCACACTTTTTCGGTGAAATGTTTCAAACAGATGGTTGATGCTGGCTTGGATATGTACGTGGCACTCCCCATCCTCTCTACGTATCTTGGGCACAAGACGATCTACGCCACAGAACGGTATGTCAGGCTAACAATGAGCCTTTTCCGTACATCGAGGAACGTTTCAAAGATAAGATGGACAAGGTGTTTGGGGGGAGTGGGGGATTATGAAATCAACTGACTTTGCACTATATTTGAACAAATATTTCACCGTATACCTACCCAATGAAAGTGGCAGCACGCCAATGACTATTGATTCCTACCGGTACGCATTTATACTTTACTTGACCTATATGCAGGAAGAATTTCATGTACCTGCAAACAGGGTGCAGATATCTGATTTAACCTATAAAAACGTATTGCTGTTTCTGGAATGGCTTCAGAAGAAGCGGCAAAACGGCATTGCAACGCGGAACCAACGGCAATCTGCAATCAACAGTTTTGTAAAATTCTTAATGTACGAATTTCCGGAGCATCTGGATGAATACCAGCGCATCCTTGGGATTCCAATAAAAAAGGCTCCACAGAACGAAATATCCTACATAAAAACAGACGGGGTAAAGCTGCTCATGGCTCAAGTAAATATTGAATCTTCCGGCGGCCTGCGCGATTATGCCATACTGTCCCTGCTTTATACGACAGGCCTGCGCGTCAGTGAACTCATAAATATCCGGGTAAAAGATCTGTCCCTTTATGAGCCATACACTCTTCTGGTTCATGGAAAAGGACAGAAAAGCAGGTATGTACCGCTTATGAGGAGTATCATTCCCACCATACAGAAATATCTAGCCCGGAAGGGATATGACAGGCCGGGGAAATTAGATGAGTGGCTCTTTAAAAACCATATGAATGGCCAATTCACCAGACAAGGTGTCAACTACCTCGTTAGTAAATATGTGAAACGTGCTCGGGAAATCGATTCAGAGATAATTCCGAAGAATTTCAGTCCCCACAAAATTCGCCACACAACTGCTATGGGATTGGTAGATTCCGGAGTAGATTTGATTTACATAAGGGATTTACTGGGCCATGTCAGTGTTAAAACGACAGAAGTGTATGCAAAGGCGGATGTAAAAAAGAAACGTGAAGCGATTGAAGCGGCCAGCAAGGAAATCGTTCCTGCGGAGGCTGCGGAATGGGATAACAATACCGACTTAAAGCAGTGGTTAAAAATGTTTAATAGTAAATAATTATGTAAAGAAAATTCGTTAAAGACCTTGTTATGTAAGGGTTTTTGCGAAAATCCTTACATAACGAAAGTCTTAACGTAACCTTTCGCCGCTGCATCGTAAACCCTTGTATGCAAAAGGCTGATGCCCAGTGCGGCACAAGACAGCTGGAACTGGTCTGAACGATAAATTTTTCCGTTGTCGGCGTACACCATTTTCGGAATGCCCCTGCGCAGGAGACTCTCTTCAAAGACACGCATCAGGTCTTCTGTCTTCTCCGTAAAAGAAAACCTGGCGGCGGGGACAATACGGCTGCAATCATCAATGAAAGCGATCAGGTAGGTGGGTTTTTTCT
>JAAYKX010000195.1 GCA_012522155.1 Bacteroidales bacterium | reverse complement strand
ATCTATCCCCTGCGTCGCGGCAATACGATTTTAAACCTTGTCCCCGTCGGACCCTTTTCCGGATCAGTATCCGATTCGACGCTTATCTGACCCTTGTGCATCTTGACAATACCGTAGGTTGTTGCAAGACCAAGACCTGTACCATTTCCAAGACTTTTGGTTGTAAAGAAGGGCTCGAATATTTTCACCCTGTCCTCTTCATTTATTCCGCTTCCCGTATCTCCCACAGTAATAATTATATCACTAAAGGTATCTTCCAGCAGAATATTGATTCTGCCGCCATCCGGCATAGCATCAACCGCATTCTTTATAAGGTTTGAAACAACCTGTATCATCTGCTCCGAATCAATCCATGCATCAGGATTGGCGGTCTGGTCATCAATATTCACCTCAACATTTTCAGGTACGATAACACTCTCAATGCTGTGTGTTACCAGGTCATTGATACTGATAAGCTGATGATCAACCTGACTCTTGCGTGCAAAATTGAGAAGACCAGCAACAATTTTCTTGCATCTGCCGGCCTGTTCCACAATCAGTCTCAGATCCTCTGTCACCGGATCATCCGGTTTGCTTTCCTCAAGAAGGATATTGCTGTACATTATCACAATACCGAGAGGATTGTTAAGCTCGTGTGCTATTCCGGCTGACAGCTGTCCCATATGTGCAAGCTTTTCGGACTGTTTAAGTGCCAGTTGCATTGAACTCAGCTTTTCATTTGACAGTGCCAGTTCCTTTACTGATCTGTGCAGTGTTTCAATAGTATAGGGCAGGCACATTTCCTCCTCGGCAAGACCTATCTTTACTGCCGCGGCATGCTCTATACATGTTTCATATCCGCATGCCCCGCAATCAAGATGATCCTTGTCAGTCAGCTTGCCCATGGCTATGAGCACTTCTTTCACATCCTTCTCTTCAGGGAGATGAATCCTGTGATCATCAGCCCTGTGATGAATTGAAAGATCCAGTTTTTTAAATTCCTCAATATAAGCTTTCCATGCCTTAATGTCAAGAGTCCGCATTTTTTGATTTGCATAAATACCTACGTGTGCACTCCGGGTATACTGCCTGGAATTTTTTGAGATTCCGGGTCCCATAATACAACCCTCACAGCACAGCAGTTCCATGCTATGGTTTTTTATCAGACCTGCTTCAAATTCTTTCAGGGCTTCCTGGAAATCTATCCTGCCTTCAGCAGCAATTATATTTCCTGTTATTGCATCATCATTTATGTCAGCAGTCTGAAGGAGGCCTCTGGTTACCGGAAATATTGCCCCCCTCCCTCCTGCAGGAGGATCAAAATCCGAAGGTGTGGTATCGTCCGCTTCAATACCCTGATCTGCAAAAAGATCTCTCAGCTCCGCAAAGGTAAGGGCTTCATCAACATCGCTGCTTTCTGCTTTTTTGGCAACACATGGTCCGATGAATACTATTCTGGTATCCCGCCCGTACCTGGCATGAACCACCCTGGCCATTGCCACCATTGGCGATACAACCGGGGCAAGTTTGCCGACAAGTGCTGGATGATAATATTTGACATAGCTGACAATGGAAGGACAATCGGATGTTATGAAGGTTTCCTCATTCTTATCCACCAGCTCCTTGTATTTCTGTGCGACAAGGTCGGCTCCGAATGATACCTCGGCAACATATCTGAATCCCAGCCGGCGGATCATGCCAACCAGGATCCTGTAATCCCCTATCTCGGAAAACTCTGCCGGGAAGCTGGGTGCAACAATGGCAGCAACATCAGTATCGTCCGACAGAAGCTTATTAACCCGGTCAGTGGTATTAAGATATACTTTTGCTCCCTGGCTGCATACCTTAGTGCAGTTGCCACAGGCTATACACCTGTCTTCTATCACCTCAGCCTGTCCGTTTTCAATGCGTATAGCCCGGGCGGGACATTCCCTTACACAAGTGTAACAGGTGCGACAAAGTTCTTTTATGGTATAAACAAGCATAGTATATTTTGTTTTCCTTTCTCTGTACTAAAGGATTCCGTTTCCGGTTTTCTGTTTCCTGTTTCAGCCTTCCTTTATCCGGTCTGAGCTTCCTGTGCCCTGCTCCCGGCCTGAGGTTACTGTTTCCTGCTTCAGCCTTCCTTTATCCGGCCTGAGGCTTACGGCCTGAAGGATACATCAGCTTTCCGGAGGATCCGCCGGCCCGCCGGCATGAGCTTCCGGAAAATCCGGGGCTCCGGCTTTTAATTCCGCCTTTTCGGCAGTACCTGCGGGACTAAGCCGCAGATGCCATTTTACAGGAGAACATCTCTTTTCACATAATGTGTATGAAATATCTTTTTGTCGGCTATCTCACTGCTTTCACCAATCAATTTATCATAAATATTCATCATTACCGGTGAATTTTCCGGTAAAGCTATTGCATCATGTGCACCGGCCTGGTAAATCATTCTGGCAAGGCTTTTCCTGTCGTCCTTCTGACTTCTGAACGGCATACCTGCACCATTGATACATCCTCCCGGGCAAACCATCACTTCCACAAGATCATACTTACTGCCGCCGGCAATTGATGACTTCAGCTTTTCCAGTCCTGTAAGCCCGTCAACAATTGCAACGCTGATCTTATACTTGCCTGCGGGTATCACCGTTTCCCTGAAAGATGCTCCTGTCCTGAGTTTCTTTATATGTTGCCTGCCCGGAAAACTTTTTGTCTCGGAATAGCACAGCGATTTTATTACTCCTTCGGCAAGGCCCCCGGACAATTCCGCCAGGGCTGCGGCAGAACTGAAGCCTTCCATCGGGGGATCGGCCTGTTCCGAATTTGAATTGCTTAAATCTATTCCGTACAGCCTGATAAGTCGTCCCAGTTCCCTTACAGTCAGCACCGAATCGATGTCACTTATTCCTCTGCGCATCATTCCGTCACGCCGTGCTTCAAATTTCATGGCAGTACAGGGTGTGACCGACACTGAAAAAATCTTTTCTGCTTTTACCCCGGCCTGATCTGCAATGGCTGTCCTGATAAGCGACCCGGCAATCTGCTGGGGACATTTCAGGGTCGACAGCATGGGAAGATACGAGGGCATAAACTGCTCAGCATATTTGTTCCACGCAGGACATGCAGAAATAAAGAGCGGTTCCCTTTTCCCCGTACTGATCCGGTCTTTGAGCTGCTGTGCCATTTCCCATATCAGGATATCTGTTCCGCTTCCTGTATTATAGACTTTTTCAAATCCAATTTTTCTGAGTACGGAATTGAGAACCATGTCGAAATCACGACTGTATTTGATACCGGATTCTTCCGCAATGCCTGCGGGAACCAGCGGGGAATACTGGATCACTTTCATGAACTCAGGATTGTTAAGATATTCCTGTACTTCAGATATATTGTATTTTTCATGAAGAGCGCCTGTAGGACATACAATTATACACTGGCCGCAGTTGATACAGCTTGAGAAATTAAAATCACGGTCCATTGCCGGTCCGACATGTATACTGCTTCCCCTGTATATAAAATCAATTGAAGTTGCTGTAACCACTTCCTCGCATACCCTGACACACCTCCCGCAGAGAATACATTTTGAGAGCTCCCTTACTATTGAAGGACTCGACTGGTCGAGCATCGGCCGGATCTTTTTTGCCTTTATCCTTCTCTCCCGTATGTTCAGTTCTTCAGCCAGCCGCTGTAATTCACAGTTCAGATTCCTGTCACAATAAAGACAGTCATCGGGATGATTGGAAAGGAGAAGCTCAACATTGGTTTTTCTTGCCGTGATAACCCTTGGTGAATGTGTTCTTATTTTCATCCATTCTTCCACTGGCTGTGAACATGCTGCAACAAGACGGTCACGGCCCTCAACCTCCACGACACACATCCTGCAGGCCCCGGTTGGTGTAAAATCCTTCATCCTGCATAGGGTCGGTATGATTATACCATTGCGGTTCAGTGCGGAAAGGATGGTTTCACCCTTCTCAGCCCTGATCTTCTTGTTATTTACCTGTATTGTAAAAAGCATGCTTCCTACCTGATTATTATTGCACTGAACTTACAGACATCATAGCAGATACCGCAGCCGGTACATTTCTCCTCAACGATAAAGAATGGCTGAAGCCTGGTTCCGTAAATGGCGCTGGCCGGACATTTTGCGGCACAGACAGTACATCCGGTACATTTGTCCACATCAATGATAAATGTTCTCAGTCCCCTGCAAACGTTGGCCCTGCACTTCCTGTCAAAAATATGTTCCTCAAACTCCTCCCT
Organism: Bacteroidales bacterium; assembly: GCA_012522155.1. Classification (GTDB taxonomy): domain Bacteria; phylum Bacteroidota; class Bacteroidia; order Bacteroidales; family VadinHA17; genus LD21. The sequence continues at coordinate 2,013 of JAAYKX010000195.1, read as the reverse complement.
GAAATTTCTGAGGGCGCTCAGGAAAGGATTCGGGGCTGTCTGACCCAGTCCGCACAGGGATGTATCCTTCATCACCGACGCAATGGTCTCGAGCTGCATTACACCCTTGAAGCGCTCCAGGGTTGTACCCGATTCCTCGTCCAGGGGCTTCCTTATCACATTCTCCAGAATTTCCAGCATACGTCCGGTGCCTTCACGGCAGGGTATACACTTGCCGCAGCTTTCATTCCGCATGAATTCCATATAATACCTTACCATATCAACTATGCAGGTATCCTCATCAATTATCACAAATCCTCCGGCACCCATCACGAGATCATTTTCCTTCATTACCTCATAATCAACGGTCAGGTCAAGACTTTCGGATGTAAGGAAGGAACCTGAAGACCCTCCTATCTGTATCCCCTTGAATTTCTTACCGTCTTTTATGCCGTCGGCAATATTTTCAATAATAGTTCTGAACGAAGTACCCATTTCCACTTCCACCACGCCGGAAAAGCGGCCCCTTCCTGCTATTGCAAAAATCTTGGTACCCGGACTCCCCTCGGTTCCTGATGAACGAAACCATTCGGGTCCGTGCTGCATGATAACAGGAACATTCATCAGGGTTTCAACATTGTTTATGACCGTTGGTTTTCCAAACAAACCATAGGTTGTGGGATATGGCGGCTTAAGCTGAGGCATTCCCCTTTTACCTTCAAGAGTGCTTATAAGGGCGGTTTCTTCACCGCATACAAATGCTCCCGGCTCCTGACGTATCACTATGTTCAGGTTGTAGCCGCTTGAAAAAATGTTATGACCGAGAAGACCATATTCCCTTGCATCGTCAATGGCCTTCTGAAGCCTTTGTCTTCCGTGTTCTGAACCCCTTCTGTAAAATATGATTCCTCTTGACGATCCGATTGCATATGCTGCAATGGCTACACCTTCAACAAGACGGTGAGGATCGCTTTCCATTATAACCCTGTCGGTGAATGCCCCGGGATCACTTTCCTTGGCATTGCATATAAGGTACCTGGATGACGATGAAGTGTTCAGTGCCTGTTTCCATTTCAGGCCGGTCGGATAACCCCCACCGCTTCTTCCCCGTAATCCGCTTCTTTCAACAATATCACATACCTCTTCAAAGGTATAATGCCTGATAGCTTTCACAAAGGACCTGTATCCTCCCCGGGCAATATATTCCTCAATGCTTTCCGGATTATAGCAGCCGCAGTTGCCCAGGATAATCCTTTTCTGATATGAAAAAAAGGGAAGGTCAAAAATAAAGGGGATACCCGGCCACAGCTCAAATCCGGTTCCTCCCTGCTGACCGACAAGGTCATCATGTATTATGTCGTTATGAAACACTCCGTTCAGAAGCGGTTCAACTTTCTCCTCTGTAATATTCCTGAAAAAAAGCTTGTTCTTACCCGGAAGCTGAATGGCAAGCAGTGGTTCAAAATTTGCAGGACCGGAACAGCCTACTTTAATAATCTCAGCATCAGGTTCATTATCCTTCACATATGCCTCAAGGGCAGAATATGTCTTTTCTGAACCGGCAATTATACTGCTGGTTCCGGTGGAGAGAAAAATGACCGGACGATCGGTTTTTTCCCGACGGATCTGCGCGAGAACTTTTTCTGTTTCAGAAGGCAGAGTGTCGGATTCCAGCATCAGAACCCGGGAGGTCAGAAATTTCCTGATATCTTCCATTTAATCATTTTCAACAATATATCTGAGCCTGCGGAGCAGATCCGGTATCTGCCCGGGTTTCACACTGAGGTGATATTCGTCATTCACCGTCAGAAGGGGTCCCCTGGTACAGCCACCCATGCAGGTAACAATTTCATAGCTGAACAGGCCGTCCCTGGATGTTTGTCCGGGAGCCAGACCGGTCTCTTCCCTGATCTTGTTGATGACATTTTGTGATCCGCTGAGGAAACAGGATGTTCCGTGACAAATTCTTATTTTTATCCGGCCGGCCGGCAGAAACCTGAACTGGTCATAAAATGTGGCAAGCCCATAGATCTT
>JAAYKX010000194.1 GCA_012522155.1 Bacteroidales bacterium | reverse complement strand
TGTGATTCCTGCCTCGTCCATTACCTCTTCAAGACCGTAGATAAGTTTCCTGACCTTGTTTACTCCCTGTTTCCCGTATACTTTCAGCCAGCCTTCACAGAAGGGGCCGAAAAGCCACGGCCAGACAGTTCCCTGATGATAGGCCCTGTCTCTCTCTTCCTGGGTTCCTGAATAAATACCCTGGTAATAACTGTTTGCCGGAGAAAGTGTTCTGAGGCCTCTTGGTGTTACCAGCTCCCTGTCGGCAACATCCAGCACTTCTTTCATCTGCTCCTTTGTCAGCATGCTGTAGGGAAGGGAGACCGCGATGAGCATGTTCGGTCTTACAAACATGTTTTTGCCTTCCCCGTCATTGACATAATCAGCGAGATAACCAGCCTTTTCATCCCAGAACAATTCAAGGAACGATTTCCTGATCAGTTCCGGAATATGTTCCCATTCTGAAATGAACTTTTTATCGTTTTCCACTTTTGCCATTTCAAGGGCAAAACATACAGCGTTATACCAGAGTGCATTTATCTCCACGGCATAGCCGCTTCTCGGTGTAACCGGTCCGTCATGTACAACAGCATCCATCCATGTGAGGGCCTTGCCGGGAGCATCGGAATATATGAGCCCGTCTTCCCTCATGTGGATATTGAATACTGTTCCCTTCCTGTAGGCGTTCAGTACTGATTTGACCGCATTGCCGTATTTGTTGCAGCAATCCCGTCCCCCGTTCAGTACATACTGCTGAAGCGCCCAGAAAAACCACAGGGGCGCATCAATGGAATTAAAGGCATAATGCCCTCCTGTCCCCATGTTCGGGAACAATCCGTCCTTCATTCTCCTGACCTGGGTTTCCAGAACCTGTTCATACAGTTTCAGCTTATGCCGTGCAAGGGCAATCCCGGGCAGGGATATGAAGGTATCCCTCCCCCAGGCGCCAAACCAGGGATAGCCGGCAATGATAAGGACATCCTCCCCTCTTTTCTCAACAAACTGCTGGGCTGCATTCCTCAGACAGTTCAGGAAACTGTTGCGGGGAATCTTTCCTTCAACAGTATCAGAGAACTTTTTGGAGAATCCTGCCGGGTCCTCCTCTCTGGTGGAGGCAGAAAAAATTATGGACTCACCCTTGCGGGCCTGAATTTCAAAAAATCCGGGTGTAAAGAGATCCTCTGTATAATCATAGCCGCGCTTCTGCTCCTCAGGATATTCAATACCCCGGTACCAGTCGGGCACATGAATAAAATCAGCCTTTTTCGAAAATTGCATGTTCAGATACGGGAATCCCTCATACATCCTGGATCTGATCCCGTTCCTTATATTGTCAATCTTGGTGTTGGCTGCAAGATTTGCATGAGTAAGTTCATGGATGCTTCTGAATGCCAGGAATGGTCTTATCTGAAGCTTCATGGGTTCGGTGGCTTCCAGCACGGTGTACCTCACCAGCAATTGCTCCTCGTAATGGACAAAAAGTCTTTCCATCTTGAGGAGAACATTTCCCACACGATAAACTCTCACGGGAATAATCTCAGTCTCAAGCTCTTCGAGGTACTTATGGCCCCTGGGATTAAAATAGTCACCCCGGTATTTTCTAAGACCTATATTAAAGCTTTTATCCTGATAAGCTACGGTTACATCCAGTGAAGACAGCAAAAGATATCTTCCGCCTCCGAGCTCATCGACGGGACAAACCAGCAGACCGTGGTATTTGCGGGTGTTGCACTCAACAATCGTGGTGGAGACATACGAACCTGCCCTGTTGGTCCTTATTATTTCCCTCGAAAGAGAATATTCCAGATTCACTATCCGGCTCTTTTCAAACTTCATGTAAGTCATATGATTTTCGTGTTGTCGGATGTAAAAATTTCTTTAATTTAAAAATATTTTATCAATATTTCAATATTGAAAATGAGGGAGTAATCAATTATATCTTTTATTGTCAGGTTTACGGAAGAAAAAAAGAATAACTTTGCATTTCAAAATTGTTAAATGATTATCAATTAATGTTTTGTTCAATGATCAGGAATTCCTTGATTTTTCTTGTCATTTTGCTGCCTCTTTCAGCTTGCAAAAATAATAATATTGAAATAATTGGCAAACTCGCAAATTCAATTAAGGATGAATATATTTATCTCGATGAACTCGGTG
>JAAYKX010000022.1 GCA_012522155.1 Bacteroidales bacterium | reverse complement strand
TGTTTTTACATTTTCCAGCTGACGGAAATTCCCTGCTGCCAATTCCCATTCACCCATCTGGGCTTTAAAAAATTCAGAAATATTTTTCGAAAATGATTTATTGAGCACTCGCCTGAATTCTGTTTATATTAATCATTGTAAGAAGCTATTTTGTTTCCTCAATCAGCTTTTTTCTCGCCATAAGCTCCATGGTTCTGATTCTGTCCTTGTATAAATTATGTGCATTTACCGAGGCAATATCAAGAGCTGCATCAGTATTCCCTTCCCATCTTCTGCACAGATACAAGGATTCATATATCCTTCCTATCTGATAACTGCGGCTTACTGCCAGTCCTGCTGCATAATCCTCTCCATAGCTCACGTCGGGAATCCCTATTCTGCGGATCACAGGTGTATAAAATGCCCTGGGAGCTCCCAGCCCATTGATCCTCAAGGCATTGTTTCTTCCGTTTTCAGGAGTCCATTCACTGTGATCAATAAGTCCGGGTGGTATTTCCTCAAGATCAAAATTCACCATCTGATATGATCCTATCACCATAGCGCACTGCTGACTGTAAAATGAATCAACAATTCTCACAATAACGCTGTTGTCAATATAAAGATCATCACTGTCGAGCTGAATGGAAAATTTTCCGCACTCCGGATGAAAAATGCCTTCATTCCAGCATCCTCCTATCCCGAGGTCTTTTCTGTCAGGAATATGATGAATAAGTCTTTTATCATTTTGTGCAAATGATTTAATGAGCTCAGTGGTTCCGTCAGTAGAATGATTGTCCACAACGATCAGATTGAAGCTGAAAGGGGCTTCCTGACTCAGTACGGAAGCTATGGCATCACCGATTGTTTTCACCCGGTTTCTTACGGGTATTATTACGGATGCTTCATTTTCAAATTCCTCTTCACGGAAACTTATTTTGTCAAAAACCGGCTTGAGCCATGCATTTATCTCCTTCAGATGATCTGTGCAGACAAATTCCATTTCTATCTGCACGGCCCTGTTACGGGGATCAACATAGTCGTGCTGTTTTTCTCCTGATTTCCTCTTATCGGTTTCTTCCACAGTATAAAGATATTCAGGCAGGTGAAGAAGGGGATGATCCTGCGATATTTTCAATCTCAGATCATACAGCCCGGCAAATTTATATTCCCTCTCCATCCTGGCACATGCATTCCTGAATGCAGAACCATTATAAAGGATCACCGGTCCGAAATTAAAATCATCTCTCAGACTCCCTTCCTGATAATCAATAAGAGGATAAGGTATGACGGTATTATTCCTCCTTTCATAATAGTCTGAATAGACCATGCCGGCTCCCGTGTCCCTGCATGCCTGTATCATCCTGTTCAGTGAATACTTTCCCGGGTCCGGAGGACCGGACAAGCCGGAATAAACAAGAACCCAGGGAGTCTCCGCCATGGCAGCCATCTGCTTTAGAGTTGCTGAAGAGGCAAAGTTGTCAGATTTCAGAAACGACACATTCATGCCTTCAGGAAAAGCAAGAGTGTCATCCCCTCCTACAATTACGACATCCTTCACCACAACCTGATCTTTCAAAATGTTAATGGTCTGTTCAACAGATTCCCTGTCTGAAAATCGTATAAAACAAGTCAGATTCTTTTCCATCTGTAAATTATTTTTCCAAAAATTTAAGTATCTGTTTCATCAGTGAAGCACGTTCTTCCCCGCTGATAATTGTTTCAAAGGGAAAGCCCAGGACCACGGAATTGTATTCTCCTTCATATATCACACCGGCAGAAGAATTTGTTTCACCATATCTGAAAGCGCAAACAGAACCCTTCCCGTGTGGTTCAATCGCATCAGGTGCTTCCACCTGATAAATACTACGTGACAAATCCGTGTTGAAACGGAATGATCCGCTGAAATATGGCTTTGCATAGTCCGTGGCGTACGAATCCCCTGTCATGGCTGCATGTCCGGTGCGCGGCATAAAATGAAGATATTCGCCGGCAAATCTTATGGCCGTGGAATCATTATATGTCAGCAGATCGGATCCCACATATGAACCTGACATGAACAGGCTTGTTCCGGAAGCAGTGATTTCCCTTATCCTGTTCATAAATTCAGGAGTATAGATGCTGAAACGCATCCTGGATGTATCACCGAAAAAAGATGTTGATTTTTGTTCACCGAATATCAGATCCACGATTTTAAAATCTGAAAAGGACCTGTCCTGCGAACAGAAATATACTCCCGAGACAGAACAGAAAGAATAACCTGCCTCCATTACTGCCTTACCGTGAAGATAAGGATAGTCAAAAGTGTTCCCTGCAGTGACCGTGCCGGCGATATCCGAATATGAAGCCCCCCAGCCGGGCGAATCATCATCAAGCCATGGATTTTTTCTGTTAAAATCATGCTGATCGCCTATAGTGATAAAGTCATGGTGATAAGCCACCCCCCTGTCTTTCCACCATGCAATCCCTGCCTGGCTTCCATTATCGAACCATGCAGGCCCCGAGACACGGTCAAAACCGTTTACTATCAGAACAGTGCTGGTACTTTTCTCATTGATCCCTACAGACAGAATTTCGGAATCAAAACTTTCCCCTCCATCATTCACTGCCGTTACCTTAAAGCCATAAACAGTATTAAGGGAGTCAATCTCAAACTCATAAAAAGTTTTTTCTGTCAGAGTGCCGTTGTCAAAACCATTTTCGCCTGTCCTCATATACACCACATACCTGTCGGGTTGTGACCCGGGTTCGCTTTCATCATTTGCAGGTTTCCATGAGAGCCTGATGGTCTTTCCGCTTAGCGGCATAATTGCAAAATCCGTCACGGGCAGTGGCTGAACCACATAATCACGTCCTTCGGTATACGCAAGGTATTTCAGAATCCCCTTGTATACTGCCCTGCTGACATCAAAACGGAATTCCGGATCGAGACCGTATTTCAGATCTGCCAGGTTCTGGTGCGACAACAGTTCAAGAAGCATGGCAGGTACATCGGGCTTACGTGCCTCATAATATGGTCTGTCCCAAAGGCCTCTTCGGGTCCATTCCGGATTGTATATCCTCCTGATATCATCAACTATCTGAGACTGAATAATGTCACTGAGATCCCGGCTGGCCAGCCGGGAAGTTCCGTCAGGAAACACACCATTATCCGATGCTGTGGAATAGATGGCAAGGGTACCTATTACCGAATCCCCCGGAGTTACGCCCGCATCCGTATGAAATGCCAGCGAGAGGTCAAGAGGAATTCCAAGGCCTTTTTCCTGAGTGCTGCCATCTTCAGGAAAAGGTTCAGCCATAAGGTAATTAACCCACAGGCTTCTCGACTGGTAGTCATCGTTGTAATCATTCCTGTAGGCATTGGGACTATAAACCAGGGTATCCGGCATTCCTGCATACTGAAGATAATATCTTGCCCCTTACAGGAAGCGTGGTTTCCCGCTTATTTTCCATTCAAAACGGGAATCATCCCCTGGGGAATCGCGGAGAACGGATCCGGAAGTCTGCTCAGCTGCTGACTGCAGGTTTTTTATAATTTCAGCCGATGGTTTCCTGGCAACATTTCCCATTCCTCCTCCAAACTTAACAGCATCCAGGGCAACCGCTCCGTCAGCATTGCCTGCACTTTTCACGCTTACTGATCCTTCCGTAACATCTTTCCCCATGTCAAAAACAAATGTCCCGAGATATATCCATGTTCCGCCACCCATGGTCTGGTCAACAATGAAGCGGGTGCTCCCTCCCGTATGGTTTACTGTATATAATACCGATTTGCAGTTGTCTTTCATAAGGGGATATGAAACATACACCGCGTAGGATCCGTACTCGGGAATATCAGGAATATATACTGCTGAATCTTTTTTTATCCGGAGCGAGCTGCCATGCCGGAAAGGATTGAAACCGGCAAAAAGAGTATCTGTAAGAAGAAAACCAGTATTTACCTTTTCAATATCAGTATCCGGAAGTAAAACAAGTTCCGACTTTCCATCCGAGCGGTCGTTATCCACTATCACCTCATTTATCTGGATATCCCTTTCCCTCGGAAGGAAAACCGTTGCTCCCGCATTTTCCAGCATGCGTGCAAGATAGGGCACCACATATGCCATTACCGCTATATCCTCAACCGTGCCAAACAACTTTGCCCGTTGGAATTCCCATCTGTCAAGGTCCATTTCATAATAATAGCCATGACTGTGCCACAGAGCAATTGAATTTCCGTAAAGTCCCCTTGCCGGATAAATACGGTCGGCATTTCTTAGCAGTATCCGCCTGTCATCCCGGCTCCCGGAAAGCGGAAGCCTTGACCGGTCGAAAGGTGTTGATTTCCTGTATAAGTTCGGAACCAGCTGATCCAGTTCATAATTATTGGTAAAAATCCCGATATTATAATTCCTGAACTTTCGTCCGAGAGATTTCTTCAGGGATTGCCTGAAAATATCACAACTTTCTTCCCTGAAGGGATAATACGACAGGCCGGAATTAAAAAAAAGTAAAACCTTTTTCTCCTCCCCTATAATCTTCAGGGAATCCAGTTCCGGCACAGCAATGTGCTGCCATGAAACCAGTGGATTTTCCCACTTTTCCAACCTTCCCGAAGCAATGGACTGTAATCTTTCAACGGACTGGGTTAATGCTGCTGATTCATTCAAAATAAAAAAGATAGCTGAAAAAGTCAGTGCTTTGAAAAAACAGGCTTTCATCTGCATTTTTTTTTAGGATTGAAATATAATAATTATTGACCAGACTTAAGGTACTTTTAAATTTCACTTCAATTTGGGGACAAACAATTTATTTGCCTTATTTTTGCAGACAGTATAAAATTTTCCGGAAAATGATACTGGCTGCGGACAAAACACTCCGGATCCAAAAGCTGAAAACCGGAATAGTTATGAATATCTATAAACAGTTAAAAACGATGCATTACCTGAAAAACAGAATACTGGTTCTGATGTCTTGCCTGATATCAGTTTTTAATCTTGGCGCCCGGAACGGAGACCCTTCATATTTAAAGTACCTGGATCACCCCTGGGTTGATTCAGTAATGAAGTCCATGTCGGCTGAGCAGAGGGTCGGACAGCTTATCTGGGTTGCTGCCTGTGCAAACGGTGACCTGGAGCATGAGGCCTGGCTGACTGACATGATCAGGGATCAGGCTATCGGTGGACTTGTCTTTGTTCAGGGAGAAGCCCTCAGGCAGGCTGAAATGATTAATTATTACCAGAAAATATCAAAAGTTCCCCTGATGATCATGACAGACACAGAAAGCGGACCCGGCATAAGACTGTCAGGAATAGAAAAGTT
>JAAYKX010000193.1 GCA_012522155.1 Bacteroidales bacterium | reverse complement strand
TTTGCTGAATGGTTATTATGTCGGCGGAAAAAGGGAAAAGCTTGATGCCCCGAAAGGTGGTAATTACCAGCAAATGTCACTTGCATTTGTAAATGACAATTCATATTTTGGAATGACTGCACCCATGCAGGGCAGCAGATCGAGATATCAGCTGGAAAAATATTTCGGTTCCCTGGATATATATACCACCCTGATTGATTACAGGCAGTATTTCAAATTCAGATCCCTGAGCCTGGCATTCCGCTTTTATAATTACAGCATGCATGGGAAGGATTCGGAAAGCGGGATAATTCCTCCCTTTTACCTTGGCTATCCCTGGCTTATAAGAGGCTATGAGAATATTTCCTTTTCAGGCAATGATGCCGTGAGAGCCGAAACCTTTAATGTGTCCAGACTTAGCGGGAGCAGGATAATAGTAGCCAATGCGGAAGTCAGAGTCCCTTTCACGGGGCCGGAAAGACTTGCCCTGATCAGATCAAAATGGCTGCTGACCGATCTGAACCTTTTCATGGATTCAGGACTGGCATGGAACCATGGCAATAAGCTTGGTTTTAAGAAGGATCTCACAGGGGGAGCTGACAGTGAATACAGATTCCCCTTATTCAGTACGGGAGCTTCAGTCAGAATAAATCTTTTCGGATACCTTGTACTGGAGCCCTATTATGCTTTCCCGCTGCAGAACGGTGGATTCCGCAACGGAACATTTGGGCTGAATTTTGTACCCGGATGGTAGTCAGACAGACCTTTTCAGCACAGATACCGTATTGCCGGATGCCGGTGCTGATGTAAATTCTGTTAGATCAGTTCCTGACACAGCAGCCGGATTCAGAAGAATGATCATGGACTTTTCGCGACACAGGCAGGAAACCGGGAAAAGAATCCTTGCCATTGCAGAAGGCGGGCAACATTAAAGGGGTGTGGTACTGCCTGCAGGGTGTCACTGCAATTAACAGGAGCGGTATAAATGTATGCAAAAATTTTCAATCCTAATGTCGCCGGTGTATCTTTGTCCGGTTCACGGGAAAGTAAAACTATCACTAAAAAACACTGATGCCTGATGCTCTGAAATATGTTGAAACTCCTTTGATGAGGCAGTATAACAGTATCAAGGGAAAACATCCTGATGCCATACTGCTCTTCCGGGTGGGTGATTTTTATGAGACATTCGGCAGGGATGCCATCAAGGCATCGGAGATACTGGGAATAACTCTTACCCGCAGGGCCAACGGAGCGGCTTCTTTTGTTGAACTTGCCGGTTTTCCGCATCATGCCCTGGATACCTATCTTCCGCGACTGGTAAGGGCCGGTCAGAGGGTTGCAATATGTGAACAGCTTGAAGATCCGAAAACTGCAAAGAAAATAGTGAAGAGGGGTGTGACGGAGTTGATTACCCCTGGTGTATCCCTTAATGAGAATGTATTGAATCATAAGGAGAACAATTTTCTTGCTGCAGTACATATAGATAAAAAGATAGCAGGATTGGCATTTCTTGATATTTCAACCGGTGAATTCCTTATTGCTGAAGGATCATTTGAGTATGCTGATCAGTTGCTGAATAAATTTCAGCCCAGGGAAGTTCTTTACGAAAGCAGGAAGAAGGATCTTTTCATGGAAAATTTCGCTGAAAAATTTTATACCTACAAGCTTGATGACTGGGCCTTTAATCCTGAATCCGCGGGCGAACGGCTTGTCAGACAGTTTGAAACGAGTACGCTTAAGGGTTTTGGCATTCATGGCATGTCATACGCAATAGTTGCAGCGGGAGCTGTCCTGTATTATCTCGACATAACGCATCATGAGCAACTTGACCATATCAGGAGTATTTCCCGGCTGGAAGAGGATGATTATGTATGGCTCGATAAATTTACCATAAGGAATCTCGAGCTTTTCCATTCACCCTATGAAGGTGCCGCAACACTTATTGATGTTGCCGACAGAACCATCAGTCCAATGGGAGGAAGATTGATCAGGAGATGGATATCGCTTCCCCTGAAGGATATACAGCCCCTGAACGAGAGACTTGATATTGTGGAATATCTTGTAAAGGAGGATGCTTTCCGGGAGGAACTGTCAGATCTGATAAAACAGATCGGAGATCTTGAAAGACTTCTCTCGAAGGTTGCTGTGAACAGGATAAATCCCAGGGAGGTTGTTCAGCTGAAAAGAGCCCTTCAGGCAATTGAACTGCTGAAGTCACTGTGTTGTGGCAGCAACTGTCAGCCCCTTGTCCGCTGCGGAAAGAAGCTTGATCCATGCAAGGCACTGGCAGAAAGAATAGGGAGTGATCTCAATGATGATCCTCCGGTGCAGATAAGCAGGGGAAATATTATTGCCCCGGGAATTTCGGCGGAGCTTGATGAACTCCGCACTATCCACCGCAGCGGAAAAGATTATATCAGGGAGCTTCAGAACAGGGAGATGATACGTACAGGAATAAACTCTCTCAAGGTGGGCTACAATAATGTATTCGGTTATTATATTGAAGTAAGAAATACTCACAGGGACAAAGTGCCTGCAGACTGGACAAGGAAACAAACCCTTGTCAGTGCCGAGCGTTATATTACTGAAGAGCTGAAGGAATATGAGGAAAAAATACTGGGTGCCGAGGATAGGATACTGGATATAGAAACAAGGATTTTCAATGACCTGGTTTTTGAAATACTGAATTATATTCAGCCTGTGCAGCTTGATTCAGCAATTGTTGCAAGGCTTGACTGCCTTCAGTCATTTGCGGTCATTTCCGGGGAAAACGATTATGTGAGGCCTCAGCTTGATGATTCAGGAAAAATAGAAATTCATGACGGCCGGCATCCGGTCATTGAAAAGCAGCTTCCCGCAGGTGAACCATATATCCCCAATGATCTCAGCCTTGACAGGGAAGATCAGCAGATCATAATACTTACCGGTCCCAA
>JAAYKX010000192.1 GCA_012522155.1 Bacteroidales bacterium | reverse complement strand
ATGACACTGGCCTCTGCTACGGGCTGGGCCTACAGCAGCAGAGGAGCTTCAATCGGGAATAACGATCATCCGGAATACAGGAATATGGTTGGTTTTTCAATCCTTCCGGCAGGAGTGCATGATGCAGTCCTGCAGGATTTCCGCTTAAGAGGTGAATACACTGCTTTCTGGACCTCCTCGGAATACAATGCTCAGAATGCCGTTACCATGGATTTCAACTATGATCAGAACTTTCAAGAGGGGACGGTATTTGCAAAAAAGACACATGGATATTCCATCCGGTGCCTGAAAGACTGATCCTGGCCCGGTACGCCGCGGAATTTATCCTGAATCAGCGGGTCTGCTCAGCTTCCTGCCGGCTTTTATTATATTCAATACTGATTATAAGGATCATCTTTATTATCTTTGCATGCCAATAATGTTGAATCTCATGAGCAGGAATGACAACAAAAAAAAGCGCAACTGGCGCGACAAATACAGGCTGACTGTATATAACGACACAACCTTTGAAGAGGTATGGAGAGTGATCCTTACCAAATACAATGCTTTTCTGCTTGTTACAGTTGTGGTAATCTTTATCATTGCACTGACAGTATCTCTGCTGGCATTTACAAATCTGAGGGAAATGATACCCGGATATCCTGATATAACGATGAGAAGAAATATCCTCATGAGTGCAATACGTCTTGATTCACTTGAACATGAACTGAAGCTGAGAGACAAGTATTTCGCCAACCTGAATGCCATTATTTCCGGAAATGAACCTGTTGGGGCATTTACCGGAGAGGACACGGGTACTTCATACGGGGAAATAACTTTCAGGAAGACACCGGAGGATTCTGCACTGAGGGCACAGATTGAAAATGAGGAAAAATATAATCTGAGCGTGGGTCCGTCAGTTACTGAAAATATAACCAGCTTTTCCGGCCTTCATTTTTTTCCGCCGGTAAAAGGAATTATTTCAGGAAGATATGACCCCAGGACCCGGCATTTCGGAACTGACATAGTAACAAGGCCGAAATCATCCGTGGCTGCAGTTCTCGATGGCACGGTCATATTTACGGGATGGACAATGGAAACGGGATTTGTTATACAATTACAGCATGTAAACAATATTGTTTCGATATACAAACATAATGCAAACATACTTAAAGAGACCGGTGATATAGTGCGTGCGGGGGAACCGATTTCGATAATCGGCGATTCGGGTGAACTCTATACATCAGGTCCCCACCTGCATTTTGAAATATGGTATAAGGGCGCTCCTCTTGATCCTGAAAAACATATTCTGTTCTAAATCATTTTCCAGTGGATATGCCGCAGAAAGTAACAATATTGGGATCAACAGGTTCAATAGGCACTCAGGCACTTGATGTGATATCAAAATATCCCGCATTGTTCAGGGTTGAAGTCCTGACAGCAGGAGACAATGCCGCCCTTCTGGCTGAGCAGGCCGTAAAGTATCGCCCGGGAGCAGTGGTGATCGGAAATGAGGGACACTACCCTTTTCTTAAAGAAAAGCTGAAGGATTCCGGTATAAAAGTATATGCAGGCAACAAAGCCATTGAGGATATAGCAGCGTAAGCGGATACTGATATTATCCTGGCAGCAATAGTGGGATATTCGGGATTAAGACCGACCCTTGCAGCTGTCAGGTCGGGGAAAAAAATAGCACTGGCAAACAAGGAAACCCTTGTGGTTGCGGGTTCGCTTGTAAATGACCTTATGAAGGATTCACGCAATGACCTTATTCCGGTCGATTCGGAGCATTCGGCCATATACCAGTGTCTGGCAGGCGAAGAGTCCGGTTCGCTTGAGAGGGTAACGCTTACGGCTTCCGGAGGCCCTTTCCTCAATACTCCCTTTGAGCAGATGGCAGGAGTGACACCTGCTGATGCACTCAGGCATCCCAACTGGAATATGGGGGATAAAATCACAATTGACTCTGCCACTATGATGAACAAGGGTCTTGAAGTGATTGAAGCCAGATGGCTTTTCAACCTCCGGCCGGATCAGATAAGGGTGATAATCCATCCTCAGTCTGTTATTCATTCCTTTGTCCATTTCACTGACGGTTCCGTGAAGGCGCAGCTTGGAATACCCGATATGAGACTGCCTATTCTTTATGCCCTCGGATATCCCCGCAGAATAAAATCCGATCTTCCGCGCCTGGAATTTAAAAAATGTCCTTCCTTTACATTTCATGATCCCGACCCCAGGAAATTCAGAAGCCTGGATCTCGCTTACCAGGCCCTGAAAGAAGGGGGAAGCATGCCATGTATCATGAATGCGGCAAATGAAACAGCCGTGGCGGCATTTCTTGGCGGCGGACTGGGTTTTTTACAGATAGCCGAAGTTGTTGAACACACGCTTGATAAAGGAATATTAACCAGGGATCCCGGACTGGAAGAGCTGGAAGAATCAGACAGACAGGCCCGCTTAATATCCGAAAAATATATCAGAAAACTAAGAGACAGAAAATGACAATACTGATTAAAATACTCCAGTTTATAGTAAGTCTTTCCATCCTTGTGGTAATACACGAACTGGGACATTTCCTTTTTGCAAAGCTTTTTAAAACAAGGGTTGAGAAGTTTTACCTGTTCTTTGATCCGTGGTTTTCTCTTTATAAGTTCAAAAGGGGTGAAACGGAATATGGTGTAGGCTGGGTACCGCTTGGCGGCTATGTAAAGATTTCCGGAATGATTGACGAATCGATGGATACGGAACAGATGAATCAGCCGCCCCAGCCATGGGAATTCAGGTCAAAAAAGAGCTGGCAGCGACTGTTGATCATGACAGGCGGTGTGCTTTTCAACTTTATCTTTGCCCTGATGATATATGTTATGGTATTGTATTCCTGGGGTGAGACCTATCTGCCCACAGCCAGCGTAAAATACGGAATAGTAACGGATTCAACCGGATACAGGCTGGGACTGAGAAATGGTGATAAAATAATTTCGGTTGACAACCAGCATATTGAAAATTTTTCCCAGATACTTGCCGATGTTTTGCTTAATGACCGCAGGACCATCCAGGTTGAGCGCGAAGGGGAGATCCTGAATATTGAGGTGACAAGGGAATATATTCAGAGAGTCCTGAAAGGTGAAGGAATGATAGAGCCAAGAACACCTTTCGGTCCTTTTGTGGTAGCATCATTTTCCAAGGAATCGCCTGCAAGAAATTCGGGTGTTCAGGCCAATGATAATCTTACCGGTCTGGACGGTAATGAATTTGTATGGTATGATGAATTTCAGGCCTATATGGCAGCACATAAGAATGAGCCGGTTACCATGAACATACTTCGTAACGGAGAGCCTGTCGACATCACTGTTACGCCGACGGCTGCCGGCTTCCTCGGAATTGTCAGAAACTGGTCTGTCGATCAAATATTTGAACTGGAAAGGATCAATTACGGATTCTTTGAATCAGTGCCGGCAGGTATAAGAAAGGGTTTCAATACTATGGGAGATTATCTGAAGCAGTTCCGGCTGATCTTTTCAAAAGAAACAAAAGCCTATGAGTCGCTGGGAGGATTCATCACCATAGGCAGTATTTTCCCCGGTGTATGGGACTGGCAGTCATTCTGGACACTTACAGCCTTCCTTTCAATAATCCTTGCCATAATGAATATGCTGCCCATACCTGCCCTTGACGGCGGACATGTGATGTTTCTTATTTTTGAGGTGATCTCGGGCCGTAAGCCGAGTGACAGATTCCTTGAATATGCCCAGCTTACCGGAATGGTACTCCTTTTTGCGCTGCTGATCTATGCAAATGGCAATGATGTTGTTAAACTTCTGAGAAAATTCTTTTGATTTTCCGGTATTGCTATTGAATAAAGAATTTGTAACTTTGTACAAACATTAATACTTAAAGAGATGGGAAAGATAGGTGTAACAGAGATCATACTGATCCTGCTTGTGGTGGTTCTGCTTTTCGGCGGCCGCAAGATTCCTGAGTTAATGAAGGGTATTGGACAAGGAATGAAAGAGTTCAAGAAGGCCTCCAAATTTGATCCCAAAGAAGAATAATCAGGGAGTACGGAAAGAATCCGGTAGTTCCGAATAATTTATAAAAGGGCAGATGAAGCCCTTTTTTTGTCATCTTATTTTAGCTCTTCATATTTCTGATTCCTTCTCTGCGGCTCAAAACCGGCATCAGCTATTATCTCCCGGAGGTCATCAGCGCTGAAGAGCCTGTCTGAACCGGCTGAGCTTACAACATTTTCTTCTATCATCACTGAACCCAGATCGTTTGCACCCGCATGAAGGGACAGCATTCCCGTTTCCCTGCCGACTGTAAGTACTGAAGCCTGAATATTTTTTATGTTGGTAAGCATTATCCTGCTTATTGCTATCATCCTCAGATACTCTGCAGGACTGTATGTGCTCTTTACACCTGATTCAGTCCTGAGTCGTGTACCCTTGTCCTGGAAAGGCCAGGGAATGAATGCAATGAAACCCCGGCTGTTTTCAGGCTTTTCCTGCTGAAGCTCTCTCAGCTTTACCAGATGTTCAATCCTTTCCCGTACAGTTTCAACATGTCCGTACATCATTGTTGCAGAAGTGGGAAGATTAAACCTGTGGGCAATCCTCATTACCTCAAGCCATTCATCAGCCGATGCCTTTGCAGGTGAAATTATTTTCCTTACCCTGTCGGACAATATCTCGGCTCCTGCCCCCGGCAGGGAATCCAGGCCGGACTCAATCAGGTCCTCCAGGACCCGCGAAATGCTGATTTTTTCCTTTTTTGCCAGGAATACTATTTCCGGCGGACCCAGGGCATGCAGTTTCAGTGTGGGGTACAGCTTTTTTAATTCCCTGAAAAGGCTGCAGTAAAAACCGAGTCCGAGAGCGGGATTCATTCCTCCCTGCAGAAGGATCTGATCACCTCCGAGGCGAAAGAGTTCATCTATCTTCTGCCTGTACTGATCCATTGTGGTTACATATGCACCGGGTGAATCTTTCCTGTGGCAGAAATTACAGAATGCACATCGTGAGAAACAGATATTGGTTGTGTTTATGTTCCTGTCAATCATCCAGCCGGCTTTTCTCCCGGGAATATGAATCTGCCTCAGTTCTGATGCAATGAACATTAATTCCCCGAGCGGGGCATTTTTATAAAGTTCCAGACCTTCCTCAATGTCAGCAGGCTGAAGTTCAACTATCTTCCTGTAGAGTTCATCCCTTTGCATCCCGCAAAGGTAAGGTTTTGACGCAGAAAGAATCAATTATTTTTTTAACTTTACACGTTAAAATTGTCTGATTCGTTCATGAAACCTGAATTAAAAAAAATACCCGGAATAGCCCCTGATCAGTCTGTTGTACTTATTACGGGAAAAAATGAAATCCCGGAAAAGATAAGCCTGAGCCGGGCGGAAAGGGAATACGCTCTTAAACAGCTTTAGGCAGGAGAAGGAATGGTTTTTATCAATTCCTATTTCAAATGCACCTATATTGTCAGAGTGAAGGAAGGTGTAAGCGGCTTCAGGGCCAGGGAAGAAATTCGCAAGTCAGCTTCCAGCCTTAAAAAGCTGATAAGGTCAAATAATCATGAGGAACTTGTAATAACATCAGAAGACACTTACAGGGAGGCAGTTGCTGATTTTACGGAAGGATTGGTGCTGAGCATTTACTCTTTCAGAAAATATAAAACCAGGACTGAGGATGAGGAGAGCGGAAAGAATTATCCCGGGAGACTGCTGCTGGCAGACCATATAAGTGAATCCGCACTGAAATGGCTTGATGACCTTACCGATGCGGTATATCTTGCACGTAACCTGATAAATGAACCTGTCAACCGTCTTAATTCGGCAGGACTGGCTTCGGAGATCAGCAGGACCGGGGAAAAGGCCGGTTTCAGTGTTGAAGTATTCAACAAGGGAAAAATTGAATCACTCAAAATGGGCGGACTGCTTTCCGTTAACAGGGGAAGTACCGATCCTCCCGCATTCTGTATTCTAGAATGGAAGCCGGAGAATCCGGTTAACAGTAAACCAATGTTACTTGTAGGTAAGGGAGTCGTTTATGACACAGGCGGTCTTAACATAAAAACAGGTGACTACATGTCACAGATGAAAGCTGATATGGCCGGTGCGGCAGCTGTTACCGGGGTGTTTTATACCATTGCCAGGAATAATATACCCCTTCATCTGACAGGACTGATACCGGTCACTGACAACCGGCCGGGCGGAAATGCATATGCACCGGGAGATATAATCACCATGTACAATAAAATGACTGTTGAGATCGGCAATACTGACGCAGAGGGGAGACTGATCCTTGCCGATGCAATCAGTTATGCCTCAAAATACAAACCTGAACTGATAATCGACATAGCCACCCTTACGGGTTCGGCAGCTGTCACATTCGGAAACAGGGCAATGGCCATGATGACCAATGCTGACAGGAAATATGGGGACCTCCTGGTGGAATGCGGGAATGAGGTTTATGAAAGAGTTGCCGGACTGCCCTTTTATGATGAATACAACGAGTCAATCAGGTCTGCAGTGGCAGACGTCAGGAATATCGGGGGAAGGGAGGCAGGAGCAATAACGGCTGGTAAATTCCTTGAACGCTTTGCCGAATTTCCCATTATTCACCTTGATATTGCCGGAACGGGAATACTGAAAAAAGATGATTATTACCGTATTAAGGACGGTCCGGGCTCGGGGGTAAGACTCTTGTCGGTATTTCTGAAAAGATTGTCGGAAACATATAATAAAATTAACTGATCGATGAAAGCAAAATCAATTATAGCCGGAATTTCGCATGGTGACATCAACGGAATCGGTTACGAGGTTATAATAAAGGCACTTATGAACACTCTTATCAATGATCTGTGTGTGCCTGTTGTGTATGGTTCGCCGAAAGTGGCTGCATATCATCGCAAAACATTAAACATCAGCAATTTCAGTTTTAATAATATCAGATCGGCAGAGGATGCGAATCCCAAAAGAGCCAACATGATAAACTGTCTGGATGACAACGTAAGGGTTGAGCTGGGAAAATCCACATCCCGGGGAGGGGAAGCAGCTTTTGTCTCCCTGGAAAGGGCCGTTTCTGACCTGAAAAACGGGAAGATAGATGTACTCATCACTGCTCCGATAGATAAAAACAGTATTCAGTCGGACAGCTTCAGTTTCAAGGGTCATACCGAATATCTCATGTCAGCGGCTGGTGTGGAAGATGCTCTCATGTTTATGATCAGTGAAAATATGAGGGTAGGCTTTGTAACAGGACATCTGCCACTGAGGGATGTTCCCGATGTGATCACTGCTGAGCTGATAGGTCGCAAGCTGAGACTCATGAATCAGTCCCTCATCCTTGATTTCGGAATACGAAGGCCCCGTATTGCCGTTCTCGGACTGAATCCGCATGCCGGCGACAATATGCTCCTCGGAACAGAAGAAAACGACATTATAATCCCTGCGATAAAGGATGCCGGGGAGGAAGGGATCATGGCTTTCGGACCCTTTCCGGCAGACGGCTTCTTTGGTTCAGGGGCTTTTTCAAAATTTGACGCAATACTTTCAATGTATCACGACCAGGGCTTGTCGCCCTTCAAGGCATTATCCTTTGATTCAGGTGTTAATTTTACTGCCGGACTGCCGTTTATAAGGACTTCTCCCGTTCACGGAACAGCCTTTTCCATTGCCGGGAAAGGTGAAGCCTCGGAAAATTCATTCCGGCAGGCAATGTATCTCGCCTGCAGCATTTATAAAAACAGGAAGATGTATGAGGAGGTTTCAAAAAACCAGCTGAGACATCAGGATATTGATTTTCATGCTGATAAAGTGGATGAGCTGCCGCCGGAAATTCCTAATTCCGAACAGGAAACATGATGGATTATATTAAAGGAACAATCACCGGGATCACTCCGGCATTCCTGACAGTCGAGACCGGCGGGATCGGGTATTTTGTAAATATTTCATTAAACACCTTCTCCCGGCTGGAAGGGAAGGGTGAATATAAAATTCTGATCCATGAAGTGATCAGGGAAGATACCCATCAGCTTTTCGGATTTGCCGATAAGGAAGAAAGGGACATTTTCAGGATGCTCATATCCGTGACAGGAGTTGGTGCGGCCACTGCAAGGATGATGCTTTCCTCACTCAGCCCGGGGGAAATTGAAAAAGCAATAATAGGATCAGATGTTCAGACACTTAAAAGTGTAAAAGGGATTGGCGTGAAGACTGCGGAAAGAATAATTGTTGACCTGAGGGATAAGGTTGGAAAAGCGGCTGCAGGCGGTGAAATATTTTCATTTACAGACAATACAAGGAGAGAAGAGGCGTTATCTGCTTTAGTAATGCTGGGATTTGCCAGAGGCGCTGTCCTGAAGACCCTTGACAAGATAATAAGGGAGGACAGGAACCTGACTGTTGAAGACATGATAAAGAAGGCGCTGAAAAACTTGTAAAACAGAATATAATCCGGGTTGACTTCAGGGAAAGTATATAGAAATAACCTCTTATTTGTTTTCCTTTTATTGTCTGTTTCCTTTTTTTTTAGTTTAAGGAAAGCAGACGGACAAATATCTGCCGGGGCTTCAGCAGCCCCGGATACTGCAAGACGGCCGGTCCTCAGGCTTGAGGATGTGTCCGGAATCCCCTGGGAGAACAGGAGCCAGAACCCCCTCTTTCTCAGAAACCCTTCAAACATATCATCTGAAGTAATCTATAATCCTGAAAAGGATGAGTATATTATTTACCAGAAGGTAGGTTCATTTGACTACCGCACTCCGGTCTACATGAGTCCGGAGGAGTTCAGGAAATATGAATTTGGCAGGGCCATGCGCGACTACTGGCATTCCAGGATTGCCGGTGATGTTACGGGTTACAGGTCGGGTCTGATACCGCAGATCCAGCTTGGAGGTGAAGCCTTTGACAAAATTTTTGGGAGTAATGTTATTAATATTATTCCGCAGGGTTCAGCCGAACTGATATTCAGCATCAACATATCACGGACCCAGAATCCCACTCTTTCAGAAAAGCTGAGAACCATCCCCACATTCGACTTCAAGGAAAAGATACAGATGAATGTTACCGGGACAATAGGTGATAAGATGGAACTGGGTGTCAACTATAATACTGATGCCATGTTTGAGTTTGAGAACAGAACCAAGCTTCAGTATTCGGGAAAGGAAGACGAGATACTTAAAAAAGTTGAAGCCGGAGATGTTACCCTCCCTCTTTCCGGAACCCTTATAACAGGCAGCTACAGCCTTTTCGGACTAAAAACCGAAATGCAGTTCGGAAAGATGACCCTTACAACCGTCCTGTCACAGCAAAAGGGGGAATCATCTGTGATCCAGGTGGAAGGAGGAGCACAGCAAAGCCGCTTTGAAATCTTTGCTGATGACTACGAGGCCAACAGGCATTTCTTTCTTTCACAATATTTCAGGGATATATATGATGATGCCCTGGCTAACCTTCCGGTGGTAAGCTCCGGGATCAATATTGAAAGGATTGAGGTGTGGGTTACAAACAAGGCCAGCCGCTTTGAAGAGGGCAGTAACCGTAACATAGTGGCCTTTATGGACCTGGCGGAAAACAGGAATCATATTTTCAATAATATCCCTGAGTTCCAGCAGTCTCCCGGAGCGGCAGCTTTTCCCGGGAACAATACCAACAATATGTATGAGCAGCTGAACACTAACTATACGGGGGTGAGGGATGTGGACCAGGTGACAAATGTATTTGATCCCCTTTATCCGGGCTTTCAGATAGGCCGTGATTATGAAAAGATAGAAAATGCCCGCAGGCTCAATGAACGGGAATTCAGGATAAACAGGCAGCTTGGCTATATTTCACTGAACACCGCCCTGAACACGGATGAGGTACTGGCTGTTGCATTCGAGTACACCCTGAACGGAAAGGTATATAAGGTAGGGGAGTTTTCAACTGACGGAATAGTTGCTCCCCAGGCCCTGCTGCTGAAGCTTGTCAAGGGAACCACCCTTACACCCAGACTTCCGACCTGGAAGCTGATGATGAAAAATATTTATTCACTTGGTTCGGGCAGGCTTGAAACACGTGATTTTGAGCTGAATGTTCTTTACCAGGATGATAAAACGGGTAATGCCATCAATTATCTGCCGGAAGGAAAGCTTCAGGACATGATACTTTTACAGGTAATGGGGCTTGACAACCTGAACTCCCAGTCGGACAGGGAGGCTGACGGATACTTCGACTTTATTGAGGGAGTGACAGTAATGAGTGACAGGGGAAAAATAATCTTTCCCGTTCTTGAACCCTTCGGCAGTCATCTGAAGAAAAAGATCAATGACAACAGCCTTGCAGAGAAATATATTTTTCAGGAACTCTATGATTCCACACAGACGATTGCCAGGCAGATGGCCGAGAAGAACAAGTTTATGCTGGCAGGACAGTACAGGTCTGAATCAGGATCGGAAATCCGCCTGAATGCAACAAATATTCCGCACGGATCCGTAAAAGTCACGGCCGGAGGTGTAACCCTCAGTGAGAATACCGATTATACGGTAGACTATAACATGGGAACGGTAAGGATTATCAACCAGGCTCTTATTGAATCCCAGACTCCTATCCAGGTTTCCCTGGAAAGTAATCAGTTCTTCGGTTTCCAGACAAAAACCCTGGTAGGCAGCCATCTGGATTACCGTTTTTCGGATAATTTCAATATCGGGGCTACCATACTTCATCTTACTGAGAGACCTTATACACAAAAGGTTAATTTTGGAGAAGAACCTATTTCAAACACTATCTGGGGACTTAATACATCTTACAAAACCCAGTCGCAGCTGCTTACCAATATTATTGACAAGATTCCTCTTCTGCACACCAGAACGCCATCGTCAATCTCATTCTTTGGAGAGTTTGCACAGCTGGTACCCGGGCATTCCCGGGCAATATCAAGTGCCGGCAATTCCTATATTGATGATTTTGAGTCGAGTGAAATACCGCTGGATCTTAAATCGTTCAATGCCTGGACCATTTCAAGTGTTCCCCAGGGACAGGAACAGATTTTTCCCGAAGGGCGGCTCCACAATAATCTTGCAAGTGGTTATAACAGGGCGAAGTTAGCCTGGTATGTGATTGATCCCCTGTTTCTTCGGAACGGCTCTTCAACGCCCGATCACATCAAGCGTAATCCCGACCTTCAGTCGAGTCATTTTGTGAGAGAGATTTTTGAGAATGAGATCTTTCCCTATCGTGAAAGTCCCAGTGGCATCCCCACCAATATCACGGTACTGAATGTGGCTTATTATCCCGAAGAGCGGGGGCCCTACAATTATGACACCTACCCCGGGCCCTATTCGGCCGGTATCAACTCCGACGGCAGGCTCAATGATCCGGGGTCGCGGTGGGGCGGCATGATGAGGGAAGTTCTTACCAGTGATTTTGAAGCGGCGAATATACAATATGTAAAGTTCTGGCTGATGGATCCCTTTGTGGAAAATCCGGATCACGAAGGGGGTGATCTTTTTATTAACCTGGGTAATATTTCCGAGGATATTCTCCGTGATTCAAGGAAAAGTTTTGAGAACGGATTGCCTGCATCACCTGTTGTAAGCAACGTTGACACCACTGCATGGGGAAGGGTGCCTACCGTCCAGGCAGTTGTCCATGCCTTTGACAATGATCCGGAATCAAGGCGTTACCAGGATGTGGGGTTGGACGGACTGGGTAATGAGGATGAAAAATCGTTTTTCGCCGATTATCTTGAGAAAGTGAGGGATATCACAAAACCGGAAGTTTACAGTGAGATTGAAGAGGATCCCTCCAATGATGATTTTCATTATTACAGGGGTTCAAATTATGATTTCCGGCAACTGGGGATCCTCGAAAGATACAAGAAGTACAACGGTATGGAGGGAAACTCGCCCACAGCCGAGATGTCGCAGGAGTCGTATCCCACCTCCGGTTCCACCCTGCCGGATATGGAGGATATAAACCGTGACAATACCCTGAGCGAAACGGAGAGCTATTACCAGTACAGGGTCAGCATGAGGCCGGAAGATATCATGGTGGGATCGAACTACGTAGTGGACGAAATTGAATATGAGGCCACTATGGCAAACGGCACCAAGTCGAGGGTGAAATGGTATCAGTTCAAAATTCCTATAACGGATTACAGTAAAATTATCGGACCGATCAACGATTTTAAATCAATCCGTTTCATAAGAATGTTTATGAGGGGTTTCAGTGAACCTGTGATACTTCGGTTTGCAGAACTCGACCTTGTGAGGGCGGAATGGAGAAAATACAATATTTCCTTCATGGAAGGCGGTGAAAGGATTACCGTACCGGAAGCCTCTGACGGCACTTTTGAGATCAGCTCCGTAAATATTGAAGAGAATTCAGGGAAGGAACCGGTTAATTATGTGCTTCCCCCGGGCTTTACCCGTATCACTGATCCGACAAATCCGGGGTTGAGACAGCTTAATGAGCAGTCAATGGTTCTGCGTGTACATAATCTGGAAGACGGTGATGCCCGGGCGGCATTCAGGAACGTGAACCTGGATATCCGGCAGTACAGGCGTCTGAGGATGGAAGTTCATGCAGAAGCAATGATAGGGCAGCCCCTGGCAGATGATGAGCTGACTGTTTTCATCCGTATAGGTTCGGACTACAGGAGCAATTTTTATGAATATGAAATTCCGCTTAAGCTGACTCTGCCGGGACGCTACGACAATAAGTCCGATGAATCCAGGGCTCTCGTCTGGCCTGAGGCAAACAGCTTTAATATTGACCTCACGGTTTTTCAGGACGCAAAGAGGGAAAGGAATAAAAAAATGCTGGAGCACGGATCCTCCCTGAGTGTTTCGGATGTTTTTGTCTATCATAATGAGGGTCACAGGATATCTGTTTCGGGCAATCCCAACCTGAGTAATGTAAGGGTGATAATGATCGGTGTAAGGAATCCGATAAGGACAAGGAATCCCAACAGGGATGACGGCAATCCCAAATCGGGTGAGATATGGGTTAATGAACTCCGGCTCAGTGATTTCGTTGAAGAGGGAGGCTGGGCTGCCAATGCACATCTGCAGGCAAGGCTTGCTGACCTGGGAACTGTCGATATGGTCGGCCAGACGAGCACACCCGGATGGGGGTCGATAGAAAAGAAGGTGAACGAGAGAAGCAAGGAGACGGTGATGAAATATGATCTTTCATCTACTCTTGAGTTTGGTAAATTTTTTCCGGAGAAAGCCGGTGTCAGACTGCCGGTTTATGTGGGATATTCGGAAACCAGGATAAAACCCCTTTATAACCCTCTTGATCCGGATGTTTTTCTGGAGGATGCACTGAAAAATGCAGCTGACAGTTTTTCCCGTGACTCTATCAGGGCACTTACCGAAGATTTTGCTCAGAGAAAAACGATTGCGGTAAGCAATGCGGGAGTGGCCCGGCGGGGGGAAAAATCCCATGTATGGGATCTGGCAAATTTAAGTGTCAATTATACATATAATGAGATTTACAGGAGCAATACAAAGACAGAAATCGATCTGGAAAAAAATTACAGGGGCGGACTGAACTATAATTATGAAGCCCAGCCGGCCAATGTTGCTCCCTTTAAAAATGTAAAACTGCTGAATTCGCCGGTTTTCAGGCTGATAAAGGATTTCAACTTCTATTATTTCCCGAGTAGCATAGCATTCAGGACCGACCTTAACCGTTACTACAATGAGGTTAAGTCGAGAAATATAAACAATCCCTATCTCAGGATCACCCCGACCTTCAGGAAGGATTTTGAATGGACCAGGATGTTTGACTTCAAATATGATCTTAGCCGCCAGCTCAAGTTTGATTTTACTTCCAATAATATTGCCAGGATAGATGAACCTGCAGGAGGCGTTGACAGGAGAAGATATTCTACTGAATACAATCTGTGGCGTGATTCGGTCATGACCAATCTCAGGAATTTCGGACGGACCACAAATTACAACCATTACCTGAATCTCACCTATACCATTCCCGTGAACAAGCTTCCCCTCCTGTCGTGGGTCAATGCAAATGCCCGCTATGGTTCAGACTATACATGGCTTGCAGGACCGGTATATCCTGACAGTATGAATATCAACATAGGGAATTCAATAAAAAACCGCAATGATCTTTCTTTGACTGCAATGGCGTCTTTTACAACACTATATAACAAATCCAGGTTTCTCAGGCAGATCGAGAGCAATACCCGTCCGGATGCAGGGCAAAGGATGAAGCGTGAATACAGGACAGTAACATTTTCAAGGTCCAATATAAATTTCAGAGAGGGTATTCCAAGGGCGATAATACACAATCTGAGGACCAGTGACGTAAAAGTAAGGGTTACAAACAAGGATGGATCGGAGGTTGAGGGCAGACTGGAAGTGGTAAGTGAAACAAGGATAAATTTCACCACCACAGGAAAAGTTGACGGGGCCCGGGTAGATATTGAAGGCAGGGTACCTGTCAGGAGGAGTCCCTTTATTGTCACGGGGGAATATATGCTAAGGGCCCTGATGGGATTAAGGAATGTCAGTCTTACAATGACATCCTCCCAGGGGCAGTTCCTGCCCGGGTATATGCCGGGTACAAACTATCTCGGAATGTCTGACTACAATGATATTCTTGCACCGGGCTGGCCGTTTATTCTGGGTTACAGTGATAAAAATTTCTTTGACAAGGCTGCATCATACGGGTGGTTGTCGAAGGACACCCTTCTCAACAGCCCTGCAACTTATAACAACAGGTTTGACATTTCTGCCAGGGCACAGCTTGAGCCCTTTCCGGGAATGAGAATAGATGTAAATGCTGACAGGAGGTTCCTGGAAGGGGTGAGCGCATATTATATAGCGGATTATTATGGCAATTTCCCCGACAGTACCCGGAACAGGATTGTTACGGGTAATTTTTCCATTTCAATAATATCATGGGGAAGCACTTTTGAGAAGATAAGCAAGGATAATGATTATGTATCACCCGCCTTTGAAAAATTCAAGGAAAACCTGGCTGTTATTTCTTCACGCAGGGCAGCGGAAAGGGCTAAAACCGACCCGTACTATGATCCGGATCACGATCCTCTTACGGGTGAAGAAATAAGCGGACCCTATAAAAGCGGTTACGGGATGACCTCGGGTGAAGTGATGATACCGGCATTCATTGCTGCCTATACAAAAAGTGATCCCGGAAAGATAAGTCTGGAAACTTTTCCTTCAGCCCTTAAGATGATGCCAAACTGGAGGTTCACCTTTGATGGTCTGTCAAGATTTCCTTTTGTACAAAAAGTGTTCAGGTCTGTTAATATTTCTCATCAGTACAGGAGCACATACCAGATTGGCAGCTATACGACAAATCTCAGCTTTATTACGGATGCCAGCGGGGCAGGCAGTCTGAGGGATCTGCAAAGCAACTTCATACAGCAGTATGAAATAGGTGTTGTTACCATTAATGAGCAGTTCAGTCCTCTTATTAATGTGGACATGAACTGGAAGAACAGTCTTACAACACGTTTTGAGTGGCGTAAATCCCGTACCGTGTCCCTGAACCTTGCCAGTAACCAGATTGCCGACGCAAGGATAAATGAGCTTATCATTGGTGCAGGCTACAGGTTTGACGATGTTCAGATAGTCCTCAGAACGGGTGGCGGTCAGAAATCGCTGAGAAGCGATCTTAACCTCCGCTTTGACCTGTCGGTCAGGGATAACAAGACTCTTGCGCGGAAGCTTGTTGAGGATGTCAATCAGCCTGTTGTTGGTCAGAAAGTATTTACTGCAGGACTTACTGCCGATTATGTGCTGAGTGACAGGTTCAATCTTCAGTTGTTTGCAGATCATACCATGAATAATCCGTTTGTGGCCAATACCTTTCCGACCTCCAACACAAATTTCGGATTCAGCCTCAAATTTACGCTGGTATGATAAAGGGAGTGATTCAATAATAATTTTGACAGCCGGGGATTTCTGTTAAGAAAAATATACTATTTTTGGTTAATTCAGTTTATCCACCGTTGTAAGACTATAAAATTATCATCAAGATGAAAATACCAGAGGATTTATTGTTTTCAGAAGAGCATGAATGGATCCGTGTAGAAGGCGATACCGGGTTTATTGGCATAACCGACTTTGCCCAGGGTGAACTGGGAGATGTGGTTTTTATCGAGATTGAAACCCAGGGTGAGACCCTTTCCCGGGGAGATGTTTTTGGTACTATTGAAGCCGTGAAGACAGTCTCAGACCTGTTCATGCCGGTCGGAGGGGAGATACTTGAAGTAAATCCGGAACTCGAAAATTCCCCTGACCTGGTAAATAAGGATCCCTACGGGGAAGGCTGGATGGTAAAAATCAGGCTTACAGATCCTTCAGAGACCGGAGAACTGTTGTCTGCCGAAAAATACAAGGAGCTCTTGTAAGATCTTTTACAGGGTCTTTTTTATCTCTATCTGCTTAAAGCCTTCAATAACATCACCAACTTTGATGTCGTTGAAATTAAGGATGTTGAGACCGCATTCCAGTCCTGCTGCAACTTCTTTTGCATCATCCTTGAAACGTTTGAGGGAGCCCAGCTCACCTGTATAGATGACGATACCGTCACGGATTATCCTTACGGATGAGTTTCTGTTTATTTTACCTTCCCGTACATAGCATCCGGCAACGGTTCCAACTTTTGTGACCTTGAAAATTTCACGTATCTCAAGGGTGGCAACAATTTCCTCCTTCATTTCGGGTGAGAGCATACCTTCCATTGCTGAACGGATCTCTTCTATTGCATCATAAATGATTGAGTAAAGGCGAATGTCTATCTCCTCCTTTTCGGCAAGCTTGCGTGCACTCAGTGAGGGTCTTACCTGGAATCCCACAATAATGGCATTTGAAGCGGCTGCCAGGAGAATATCTGATTCTGATATCTGGCCGACTGCCTTGTGAATGATGTTAAGCTGTATTTCGGGTGTTGATAGTTTTATAAGAGAATCCCCGAGTGCCTCAACAGAACCATCCACGTCACCCTTAACAATAATATTGAGTTCCTGGAAGTTGCCTATGGCGATCCTGCGTCCTATCTCATCAAGGGTAATATGTTTCTGGGTTCTCAGACCCTGTTCTCTCTGAAGCTGTGCACGTTTGGTGGCAATATCCTTTGCTTCCCTTTCGGTCTCCATAACATTGAACTGGTCACCTGCCTGAGGTGCGCCGTTGAGTCCGAGAATAAGTGCCGGCGCTGATGGTCCGGCTTCCGTTACCCTGTGTCCTCTTTCATTATGCATTGCCCTGACATTTCCGTAATGGCTTCCTGCAAGCATCATGTCACCAACCCTGAGGGTTCCGGCTTTAACCAGTACAGTTGCAGTGAATCCCCTGCCCCTGTCAAGGGATGATTCTATCACCGTGCCAATAGCCGCCTTGTCGGGGTTGGCCTTAAGTTCAAGAATTTCAGCTTCAAGAAGTACCTTGTCAAGAAGCAGGTCAATATTCAGTCCTGTTTTTGCTGATATTTCCTGTGACTGGTACTTGCCGCCCCAGTCTTCAACAAGATAATTCATAGTGGCGAGGGCTTCCTTTATCTTGTCGGGATTTGCCGTGGGCTTGTCTATTTTGTTGATTGCAAATACTATGGGAACACCTGCGGCAGAGGCATGATTGATTGCCTCCACGGTCTGGGGCATGACTCCGTCATCGGCTGCAACAACAATAATGGCGATATCGGTTATCTGGGCTCCTCTTGCGCGCATGGCAGTAAAGGCTTCATGACCGGGAGTGTCAAGAAAGGTAATCTGTCTTTTGGCATCAAGTTTAACCGCGTATGCTCCGATATGCTGGGTGATGCCGCCTGCTTCCCCGGCAATAACGTTGGTACTCCTTATATAGTCAAGAAGTTTTGTCTTGCCATGGTCAACATGACCCATTACCGTTACTATGGGAGGACGTGGCTGAAGTTCATGTTCCTCATCCTCTTCTTCCCTGACGGCTTCCAGAAGGTCAGCACTGACAAACTCAACATCGTATCCGAATTCATCAGCCAGAAGGACCATTGTTTCAGCGTCCAGTCTCTGGTTAATGGAAACAAACAGTCCAAGGTTCATACAGGTCGAGATGAGCCTGGTAACCGGGATATCCATCATTATCGCGAGTTCATTCACCGAAACGAATTCGGTGACCTTCAGAATATTTTTTTCCTGTTCTATCCTGTCTTCAAACTCCCTGTGTTTCTGACTTATGGCATCTCTTTTCTCTCTTCTGTATCTGGATCCCCTTGATTTACCCTTTGACGTCAGTCTTGCAAGAGTTTCCTTGATCTGTTTCTGCACTTCCTCTTCATCAACCTCTGCTCTTACCGGCCGTCTTCTGTGAGGCTTCCTGGCCTGTTTTTCCTTTTTATCGGCAACATCGGTTTTGGCAACCGTGACCTGTTCCTTTGTTATCCTTTTCCTTCTTTTCTTTCTTCTTTGTTCACTCTCTTCATCAGCTTTCCCCGGCTGCTGGGCGCTTTTCTTCTTTTCCTCCGCGGGAAGCTGAATTTTTCCAACAACTGTCGGTCCCGACAGTCTGGCTATATCCGGCCGGAACAGTTCCACCACTTCTTCCTGCTCAACCAGGATATCTTCGCTTTCCACTGCCGGAACATCAGGGGATTTTGTTCCGGCTGCTGCATCTGCTGCGTCTGCTGCAGCCTGTACCGGAGCGGCTGCCGCTTTTTCTTCAGCGGCGGGTCGGGCTTCGGCCTTTTTCACTGTTTTTTTCTTTGCTGTTTTTGTCACATCCGCAGCTGCGGGTTTTCCGGTGACAGCTTCCAGATCTATTTTTCCCACAATAGTGAGATCGACCGGAGGTATTGTTTTTTCCGGAACTGCTTTGCTCTTTTCAGGTTTTTCAGTTTTAGCCTTGGCTGCCGGTTTGGAAACTTTTTTCTCAACTTTTTCCTTTTTTACTGCTGCAGGTTTTTCGGTTTTGACTTTTGGTGTTTTTTCAAGATCGATCTTTCCTACCAGCTTGACAGCGGGTTTTTTTACTTCGGCCCGGATATCAATCCTGGCTGTTGTATCCTTTACGAGTATTTCTTCCTCCTTTTCCGGCTCTTCCACCAGGGGTTTTCCCGTGACATCATCAAGGGTGAGTGTTGCTTTATTCCGGAGATCCCTCAGGGCAAGTTTTTCGGATTCCTTTTTCAGGTTAATGTCGGGACGGTATTCTTTTTCCAGCAGCAAACATGCCTCGGGAGGCAGTTTTGTATTGGGATTTGAATCAAGGTGAAACCCCTTCTTGTGCAGGAATTCAATTATTGTTGCTATTCCTACATTAAATTCACGGGCTGCTTTACTTAATCGCATTACCTTTACTTCCTCTGTCATAACTATCCCTTATCTTTATTTTGGAACCCTCAAAACGGCAATTTAAAAACCCGGATTATTCGAATTCCGCTTTTAAAATATCAACAACTTCCCTGATCTGCTCTTCTTCAAGATCTGTTCTTTTGATCAGGTCGTTTATTGACAGGTTGAGTACACTTCTTGCAGTGTCGCATCCGATAGACTTGAGCTCATCAATGATCCACTGTTCTATTTCGTCGCTGAATTCTTCCAGATTTACATCTTCTTCATCCTCATCTCCCGGTTCTCTGTAAACATCTATTTCATAACCTGTAAGCTGACTTGCAAGTTTGATATTCAATCCGCCCTTGCCTATTGCAAGGGATACTTCATTTGGTTTGAGAAATATTTCGGCCTTCCTTGTATCTTCCTCTTCCATCAGCTTTATTGTAGTAATTCTGGCAGGACTCAGTGCCCTTTGTATAAAGAGCTGATTGTTTGTAGTGTAGTTGATTACATCAATATTTTCATTTCTCAGCTCCCTTACTATTCCGTGTATCCTGGATCCTTTCATTCCTACACAGGCACCTACGGGATCAATCCTTTCATCATATGATTCAACAGCCACTTTTGCGCGTTCTCCCGGAACCCTCACAATCTTTTTGATGGTTATCAGTCCGTCAAATATTTCCGGCACTTCAAGTTCGAAGAGTCTTTCAAGGAAAACAGGGGAGGTCCGGCTGAGTATGATAAAAGGTGTGTTGTTTCTCATTTCAACCTTGATGACCACTGCCCGTATTGAATCTCCTTTGCGGAAATGATCGGAAGGTATCTGTTCACTTTTCGGAAGAATAAGTTCATTCCCGTCATCATCAAGAATAAGGATTTCCCGTTTCCATACCTGGTATACTTCACCCGTAACAATCTCACCTATCCTGTCCTTGTACTTCATGTAGATATTGTTTTTTTCAAGGTCAAGAATACGTGCGGTGAGATTCTGTCTTAAAGACAATATTGCTCTTCTTCCGAAATCGAGGAATTTCACTTCATCAGAAACATCTTCCCCGACTTCATAGTCTTCGTCAATCTTTTTTGCTTCTGAAAGGGGAATCTGGGTAATAGGATCGGATAATTCATCGTCATTCACCACCACCCTGTTTCTCCAGATCTCAAAATCACCCTTGTCTATATTTACAATTATGTCAAAATTGTCAGCTGAACCGTATCTTTTTGCAAGCATATTCCTGAATACATCTTCAAGAACGCTCATCATGGTCGGACGGTCTATATTCTTCAGTTCTTTGAACTCAGAAAAGGTGTCGATCAAATTAACATTTTCCATTTCCTTCTGGACTATTATTGTTAGTTAATTGTTAATACTGCTTTTGCTGCTTTTACCTGATCGTAGTTAAAGGAAATCTCTTCAGCCCGGGAGTTTTTACCCCTGCCTTTGATCACTGTCTCAAGCTCAAATCCTCCTTCAGTGACATTCCTGAGTTTTCCCGTAAATTTTTCACCATTCATGTCGGTCAGTTCAATCATATTGCCTTCATTCCTGTAATACTGCTGAATGACTCTGAACGGCGCATTAAGCCCGGGAGATGAAACCTGCAGTTCAAAATCCTCTGTATTCCTGTCAAGCTGCTTTTCCAGGAACCTGTGCAGTTCGGCACATTCATCAATAGTGATTCCCTTCATTGTGTCTGCAAGCACGGTGATCCTGTTCGCAGTACTTACCTTCAGGCTGACGAGGAACATATCCGTTCCTGCAATGTGCTCATTGACAATCTTTTCTATTTTATTTTTGTCAATCATGTTTTTATAATGATAACAAAATAGGGGACTTTGGTCCCCTAGATCAATTTTCCCCCTCTTGGTGGGGACAAAGATATGCAATGTTTCGGAAAATACAAAAATCAACCGGCATAATAATTGAGTGATATTGATTTTACTATATCTTTTAATATGCTGGTTCCCATGATATTTTTTGCACGAAATATCAGGAGCCATATGTGGGGCAGAAAACAGAAACCCGGGATCCGGATTTTTTGCTTATTCCTCAATTATTTTCTTCTGGAAGCCTGATTTCCCCGGGATTCCTTTTTGCCTGCATTTTTGTCCGAAGTACGGGCCTGTCTGCTTTCCCTGGCAGTTTTGTTTTGCTGTGGTCTGGCGGTGGCCGCTGATTTGGCGGAACGGGCACTTTGTGATCTGGCTGCCGGTGCAGGCTTTGCAACGGATTGCGGTGATACTGTGGCAGGAGTACTTCTCACGGTGCTGCTTTTTTGAACTGGTGCGGTTCTCTCAGTAGCTGCTTTTTCCGTTGCAGCAGGCGTGGTTCTCCTTTCAGTGCTGTTATTCTGCGCTGGTGCGGTTCTCTCAGTAGCTGCTTTTTCCGTTGCTGTGGCTGCTGGCTTTTCAGTGCCACCTGTTGCTGCCCTTCTTTCGGTACTTCTGTTCTGTGCCGGGGCTGTCCTTTCAGTGCCACCTGTTGCTGCCCTTCTTTCGGTACTGCTGTTCTGTGCCGGGGCTGTCCTTTCAGTGCCACCTGTTGCTGCCCTCCTTTCGGTACTGCTGTTCTGTGCCGGGGCTGTCCTTTCGGTACCACCTGCTGCTGCCCTTCTTTCGGTTCCTGTATTTCTGCTGTCAGAAGATCTTGTGGCAGCCCTTTCGCTGTTCTGTTCTGCCTGACGCCGTGCCGTACCTGTTGCAGCATTCCGTTCATTGCCTTGTCCGGACACCTCTCTTCTCAGTCTTTGTGCCGGTGTGTTTTCTGCCGTTCTCCTGGTCTGATCCGGATTGACCCTTGCGAAGAGTGCTTCGCCTTCGCGTCTTTGTTCCGGTCGTGAGTAGGTTGTCCTGTAATATCCGTCCCTGACTCTTTGTGTCACGTAAGTTGAATGAACCCTTACAGTGGTATAATAGTAGGCGGTATATCTCGGGTAGCGGTAATGGGGCCAGTAGCGGTAATGGTTATAGTAGTGATGGTACCAGTTGTAGTGATAGCCATAGTAGTAATGCCAGTAGTAGGGCCTCCAGGGGCGCCAGTAGCTTGGATAATATCCCCAGTACCATGCGGATCTCCATACTACATACCTGGGTGAATAAATATAGCTTATGACGGGCCAGACTGCTACTTCATACGGAGTGGTTCTTACAACAGTAACATTCACCCTCTGTGATGCCACAGCCCTGCCCGTATAACCGGGATTGGGCGTTTCATTGTATATGGGTTCGATGATGTAATTTTTTCCATAGAGAGCTTCATCGCCTACCAGCTGAATATGAACGGAACCGTTACTGAATTTCTGAACCGTAAAAACGGCTACATCCTGGAATTCGTTCCGGCTGAGGGCGGCTCTGAGAACTATCGTATGCACATCACCGTCAACATAATCATGAACAGTGATATAATCAATCAGATTGTCACCGTTCAGATCAAGGTTGTTAATCCTTGAATTTTCGTCATTCAGGTTTCTTTCAAAACCTTCAAGGGTTTCGGACTCCTGAAAAAGTTTCATAACTGCATACAGGTTGAGATTGTCTCCCGGCAGACCGAGATATTCATCGGGAAAGTCCTGGGCGGGAGCTGTGCTTCCTGCTGCAATCAGGAGTGCGAGAATCGGAGTGAATATTAACTTTTTCATTGTCGTAAGTGTTAGAAGAATTGGCTCTTCACTATGTCTGAATCAAAAGTCGTACCATTTTTTCTGAAAGGCTTTTCAGTCTTTTGAAATATGAAGCTGTAAAAAGGAGGAAATGACGATGGCAAGGGAAGATGAGAGATAGGGAAACAGCCGGGGAAAATTGTTAATCCGGTACGCATTGTAATTGACTAAATTCAGTTTGGAGAAGAGCAGGTGGCGGAACCTGATGCAGGTAACTGCAGGAAATTTGAAGCGGAGGGGATGTACAGGCGTGGGAGAAAATTGAAATCTCACATGGCTGCAAACAGTTCCTTTAAAAAGTTTGACGCCCGTTTGTCGGTCCGGCCCTTGTCTTTTGGGATTCCGTTCTCATCAAAAACATCCATTGCCCGCGGAACCGGAAACATGGCAGTCACGACCCTGACTCTCATTTTCCACAACGAGAACAGAAGGGAGGTAATAACCTGCGAGCCTCCGAAATGACCGTCAGAAACAGTGGCTATGGCAAGGGGTTTGCCGTGCCATTCCTCGTACAGCAGATCAACCACATTCTTCAGGCTTGCAGGATAACCCCCGTTGTATTCGGGTGTGACTATCAGGATTCCGTCGGCATCCCTGATCCTTTCTGCAAACTCAATCACTTTCGGGGAAGGATCTTTCTGAAACTTAAGTCTTTCGTCAAAGAGAGGGAAGTTATACTCTTTCAGGTCAAGAATCCTTGCATAAGCCAGTTTGTTTTCTTCAATGTAGTTCCTGAAATATAATGCCACCCTGTGGCTTAACCTGCCCGTTCTCACGCTTGATGATATAATTGCAAGATCTTTCATTTGTCTGTAATTTAATTTTAATTTTCAGATAACTTGTCCCGGTTCATCGGGAACTGGTCCCGTTTTACCGGGCTCGCAGGCTCGGCTGGCTTTGCCGGGCTCGTCCCGCAAAGCTTGTCCCGGTTGACTTTACCGGCCTCATCCCGCAAAGCGGATCAGTAAAGCTCCCGGAACGCCTTTCTGAAAGCAAACGGCCCATCAGTGATAATGTTAAATGGAGCTGGTGCAAATATACAAACAAAGCCAGGAAAGCCGTAAAAGTTTTCACAGACTGTCAATCCCTTGCAGGCGGCGGTTTTAACTCTTAATCCGGTAACACCGGGCATTATCTGAAATTCACTGAATAAACAGGCCGGCGGAAAGTCTTCCGGTTACAAACATAATTCATATTTTTACGGGCTGACAGATACTGAAGTGGCATACAGGACAAACAAGCGTAAGATCATCAATGATCCGGTTTACGGGTTTATTACTATTCCCGGGGATTTTATATTTGATCTCATTGAGCATCCGTGGTTTCAGAGACTTCGCAATATCAAGCAGCTCGGTCTTACAAGCCTTGTTTATCCGGGTGCAAATCACAGCAGGTTTGAGCATTGCCTGGGTGCCCTGCATCTGATGGATATGGCAATCCGTACCCTAAGAAGCAAGGGTGTGCTTATATCGGCGGAGGAAGAAGAGGCTGCACTGACAGCTATTCTGCTGCATGACACAGGACACGGACCTTTTTCGCATTCCCTGGAAAGTTCGATAATGAACGGCATATCCCATGAAGATATCTCGCTTCTGCTGATGAAAAAACTGAATAAAGAATACAACGGGAGACTAAGCCTGGCAATCGATATGTTCAGGGGCAGCTATTCGCGGAAGTTTTTTCATGAGCTCATAAGCGGACAGATAGATATGGACAGGCTTGATTATCTTCGCAGGGACAGTTTCTTTACAGGGGTCATTGAAGGTGCCGTAGGCTCGGACCGTATCATCCGGATGCTGAATGTTGTAAATGACTCACTTGTGATTGATGAAAAAGGTATCTATTCACTGGAAAAATTTCTTGTGGCAAGGAGACTGATGTACTGGCAGGTTTATATGCATAAAACGGTGATAGCCTCGGAAAATCTTCTTATCAACCTTCTCAGGCGGGCCAAGGAACTGGCAATGCAGGGAGCCGGTCTTTATGCAACACCCGCCCTGAAATTTTTTCTTTATAACAGGATCGGTCCCGGTGATCTGTACAGGGAGAATGAATTTACACCGGGTATTATAGCAGCAAACTTTACAAGGCTTGATGATTCTGATATATTTGTTTCGGCAAAATACTGGAAAGACAGTTCAGACAGGACACTTTCAGACCTTGCATCACGGCTTGTCGGGAGAGGTCTTTATGCGGTGGAGCTTCAGAACCTACCATTTTCAGCAGAAAGAGTGAATATGCTGATTGAAAAACTGGTGGATGTGATGAAAACAGATCCCGGCCAGGCCGGATATTATGTTTTTTCAGACAGTATTTCCAACCTTGCCTATTCACCCGGTTTTCCCGGGGTGAGGATACTGCTGAAATCGGGAAAAACGGCCGGGATAACGGAAGTATCTGATATGTTTGATCACCGCTTTCTTTCGGAGCGGATAACCAGGTATTTTTTATGCTATCCAAAGGAATTAAGATAATTAATATATAAAGCAGAATGGAATTTACAGCTCAGGCAATAGCCGAATTTTTAAAAGGTGAAATAGCGGGTGATCCTGCTGTGACAGTCAATACAATAGCAAAGATTGAAGAAGGAAAAAAGGGGGCTCTCTCATTTCTGGCAAATCCGAAATATGAACCTTACATATACGAAACCGATTCATCGGTAGTACTTGTAAACCGTGATTTCAGGGCTGCGAAACCTGTGAAGGCAACGCTTGTAAGGGTTGATGACGCCTATGAGGCATTTGCATCACTTCTTACGCTTGTGGAACAATCACGGCCGAGGAAGAAGGGAATACATCCGTCGGCTATTGTGGGCGAGGGAACAAGCATCGGCGGGGATGCATACATAGGTGCTTATGTATATATAGGTGAGAACTGCAAAATCGGAAACAACTGCCGGATATATCCGCAGTCCTATATTGGTGACGGCACTGTAATAGGCGATGACTGTCTTATTTATCAGGGTGTGAAAATTTATCACGAATGTATTATAGGAAATAGTTGCACGATTCATGCAGGATCGGTAATCGGCAGTGACGGTTTTGGCTTTGCCCCGCAATCGGAAAGTGAGTTCATGAAAATTCCCCAGATAGGAAATGTAATACTTGAAGACCATGTTGAAATAGGAGCAAATGCGACTATTGACAGGGCTACAATGGGTTCCACAATAATCCGCAGGGGGGTCAAACTTGACAACCTGATCCAGGTGGGGCACAATGTTGAAATAGGTGAAAATACTGTTATGGCTGCACAGACGGGGATTGCCGGATCAACCAGGGTAGGCAGCAACTGTATGTTTGGAGGCCAGGTTGGTATTGCCGGTCATCTCAGGATTGCTGACAATACCAGGCTGGGGGCACAGGCAGGTGTTGCCGGCAGTATAAAGGAGGAAAACCGGGTTTACACGGGAACTCCCGCGGTTGATCACAGGATTTTTCTCAGATCCTCGGTGATCATCAGAAAGCTGCCTGAACTAAAAAAACAAGTTGATGCTCTTGAGAAAGAAGTTAAAGATATCAGAAAGGACAAGGCCTGATGGTTTTATGACGGCTTTGCCCTGATCATTTGCCCGGGGCCGGCATGCATAATATTGAATTTTGCTGATAGTTCAGGATTTTTTGCTTCTTTTGTATCCGGTATAAATATAATCTTTGTTGTGATGAGCGAGAAACAACGAACTCTTGCAAAAGCTATCAGTCTCAGCGGAAAAGGATTGCATACCGGGGTAAATGTACGGATGACCTTTAACCCTGCGCCGGCAAATCACGGGTATAAGTTCTGCAGAACTGATCTGCCCGGGAAACCTGTCATTGATGCACTTGCCGAAAATGTGTCTGACACATCAAGAGGTACCACCCTGCAACAGAATAAGATATCAGTTGGCACCGTGGAACATGTACTGGCATCATTTTACGGATTGGGAGTTGATAATGCCTTCATTGAGCTGGATGGTCCGGAAGCTCCAATAATGGGTGGCTCGGCACAGAAATTTGTGGAGGCAATAAAAGAAGCCGGAACGGTTGAGCTGGAAGAAGAGCGCAGCTATTTTATGGTTAAGGAAAAAATTATCTACTCGGACGAGGAACGCGGGGTGGATCTTATTGTATATCCTGATGATCACCTGAGCATCAACGTTCTTATTGACTATAATTCCAGGATACTGGGTAACCAGTATGCTATTCTCAACTATATAGATGAATTTGAGAAAGAGATATATGACAGCAGGACATTTGTATTTTTTCATGAGCTTGAAATCCTGTATAAAAATGGCCTGATCAGG
This sequence comes from Bacteroidales bacterium, assembly GCA_012522155.1. GTDB lineage: Bacteria > Bacteroidota > Bacteroidia > Bacteroidales > VadinHA17 > LD21. The sequence continues at coordinate 728 of JAAYKX010000192.1, read as the reverse complement.
GGGGGCGACCTGGATAATGCAGTGGTGATTCTTGAAAAAGAGGTTGAACAGGAAGAAATTGAGCGTATAGCCAGCTTATTCAACCGTCCGGGCATCAGTAAACATACTGCCGGAGTGCTGAATAATACCGAGCTGAGATACCCCAACGAGCCTGCACGCCATAAACTGCTTGATCTCCTGGGGGATCTGGCTCTTGTGGGTTTTCCCTTCAAGGGCAAGGTAGTTGCCACCAAACCCGGTCATTATGCCAATACACGCCTTGCAAGGATGATAAGGCAGGAAATGAAAAAATCACTTTCCAAGCACAGGATTCCTTTTTATGATCCCGGCGAACCACCGGTTTACACACTTGAGGACATAAAGAAGAGACTGCCTCACAGGGCACCGTTTCTGCTGGTTGATAAAATAATTTCCCTGGATGAAACAACGGTCGTGGGCATAAAAAATGTGACTTTCAATGAGCCGTTTTTCCAGGGTCATTTTCCGGATGAGCCTGTGATGCCGGGCGTTCTCCTTGTTGAGGCACTTGCACAGTCGGGAGGTCTGCTGGTACTCAGTGCGCTGGAAGAACCTGAAAGATATTCAACATATTTTCTTAAAATTGACAAACTGAAATTCAAGCAGAAAGTAGTTCCCGGGGATACCATCATTCTGAAGATGGAGTTGACGGAACCAATGAGGAGAGGAATTGTATCAATGTACGGACAGGCATTCGTTGGCAATAATCT
>JAAYKX010000191.1 GCA_012522155.1 Bacteroidales bacterium | reverse complement strand
TTGCAAGAACCACAACATTGAAATTGTCAGGTGCATACAAAAATAATTTCGGAGATCTTGATTACAGTGCTACCGTTGGCGGAGAGTGGTTCTCCGATCAGGGACGGGTTGCTACCGCTGTTAATACTGTTGACGGCCTGGTTTCTCCGGGACAGTATTTTATTGCCAATTCACGTAGTCTGCGTGGCAACAGCGGTTCAGACCAGGGTTATAAACGTATTTCTTCGGTCTATTTCCTGCTCAACGCAAGCTGGAAACGTCAGTTTTACCTTGATATAACAGGACGTAACGACTGGTCTTCTGCATTGGTTTACACTAATGCTACCGGTAATTATTCATATTTCTACCCATCTGTGGGAAGTTCATGGATATTTAGTGAAACCTTTGATATGCCGTCATGGCTGGTTTTCGGTAAGCTGAAACTGTCATGGGCACAGGTAGGTAATGATACCAGTCCGTACAGTATAAATCAGACATACGGTGCAGCAAGTACTGAAATGCCGGACGCATCTCTGGTTCAGCGGCAAACATTCGGCAGAACAGTGGTTGACCCGCGGTTGAAGCCGGAGCGCAAGAATGCTTTCGAAGCCGGAACAGACCTTATGTTTGCAGATAATCGCATCGGTCTGGAATTTACTTATTACAAGGAAAATACCAGGGATCAGATCATCAGTATTGCCACTCCCCTGGAATCGGGAATAAATTCGCAAAGAATCAATGCCGGTAACGTTCAGAACCAGGGTGTTGAAATTGCTTTAAGAAGCACTCCCGTCAGAGGTACTTTTCAGTGGGATATGGATGTGCTATATGCTAAAAACGTAAATAAAATTGTAGAACTGCATCCTGATGTTGGTGATTATATGCAGCTGGTAGACGCATCGGGTGATTTCCGTATACGTTCCGTAGCCTATGTTGGCGGCGAATACGGTACTTTGTTGTCGGACGTAAAGCCAAAGGTTGATCCTGTAACAGGCAAGCAGCTTTTAATGTGGGAAGAGGGAAGGAAAATGGCTTATCCAATAAGGAGTAATACACTGGAAAAAGTAGGTAAGATTGAACCGGATTTTACAGGAAGTATTACCAATACATTCAGCTGGAAAGGAATTTCTGCGTCCGTCCTGCTTGATGTCCGCTGGGGCGGTTATATCGCATCCTATACCAACCTGTATGGATTTGGATACGGGATGACTAAAAATTCTTTAAGAAACCGTGATACTGAACATGGTGGAATAACTTTTAAATCAATTAATGAAGAAAAATATCTGGATGGCCATGATGGTGTTTTCCATGACGGCTTTATTCCTGATGGAGTATTTCAGCCGGGGACACTGATAAAAGATGTTAACGGAGGTCCGGATATTGATGTTTCAGAAATGACTTACCAACAGGCAGTAGATGCAGGTATTGTTGATCCGGCTCATGCTCCTACATGGAACAGTCGTACTTATGAATGGGCAACATTCACACTTAACGATGACTGGTTCAGTGAAGTAAAATACATTGGGGTTCGCCAGATTTCGTTAGGCTATAACATTCCCAGGAATATTACAAGAAAATTAGGGGTTTCCAATTTACGTGTAGCTATCGAAGCCCAGAATGTGGGATACCTGTATAATTCATTGCCCAATAAACTGAATCCTCAGAGTTTTGGTGGAAATGCAAACAATACGTTTATGGAAAGATTGCTGACACCTTATGTGGGAAGTTACAATTTTTCATTAAGATTTGATTTATAATTTATTAAACCATGAATAAAAAAATATTAATATTATTGTCATTCCTTGTAATGACAGTTATATCGTGCGACAAAGAAAAGTTTGCAGAGTTAAATACAAATCCTTCAGCTATCAGCACTCCCAATGTTCCTTTTCTGTTCAGTTCCATGGTGGCAACAATTAACAACGGGGCGTATGATGAATGGTTTTATGATAATGATAAGTTTTTCCTGGTATGGACGCAGATTAATGCTGGAAATCAAACCACATTTGTCCGCTCAGGAGAGAGTTTTAATGTTCTGGGCAGGGATGCCGGGACTAATCCCAGATACAGTGGTTACATGAATGTTCTTGTGTATGCCAGGGAAATCTGGGATATAATAGACAACAGAATGTCTGAAAATGAAAAGGCAGCGCATCAGTGTATTCGTGCAGCCGTGTACCCGCTTCTGATTTCAAAAGCTTTAAAAATGACCGATGCCCAGGGATCTATGCCATACACGGAGGCAGGACTTGCAAAATATACAAATCCTATGAACCTGACGCCGAAATATGATACGCAGGAAGACCTTTTCATACTATGGGATAACGAATTGAAAGCTGCTTTTGAAGTATTGAATAATCCGCCTGCCAATCAATTGCTTCTCGGGAAAAACGACTGGGTATATGGTGGAACCGGATCTTCCTGGGAGCAATGGGCAAAACTCACCAATACCTTAAGACTGAGAATAGCTGCAAGATGGTATCTGCAGGATCCGGCCAAAGCAAAAGCAATTGTTGAGGAAGTATGGAATTCCGGCGTGTACATGAGTGAAATAGAGGATGATTATGTGCATTTTACCGGCAGGACCGGCGATGGTCTGGACGGCAATAGTACAGCCAGGTGGTGGGGGTATGGAAATAAAGAGTTCATAGATTTCCTTAAAGAAAACAGGGATCCCAGGTTACGCTGGTTTTTCGAAAAGAACAGCTGGAGTTCAAGTGTGATAAAAGCTTTCCTTGCAACAGGCAGACCTATACCTGAAGTGATGCAGCCGTATATTGAAGTATCAGAAGACGGAACCGATTTTGAGTGGATAAACGGTGGTGAACCATGGGGAAGATATCATGGCCTGCCTTGTATCATAGGTGACCTTCTGACTCAGGAAGAGAGGGATTATTATTTGTCAAGCAATCAATACCAGATTCCCGAGATTATGGAAAGCAATGTTACCTTTATGCCCTGGAGTGAAGCCAGTACTGCTTTTATTACCCCCCGCCAGTCAAGTGGATTCAATACTTATCCGGATATAGTTATTAATGCAGATGGCAGAGGACAACTGCCGCCGGCAATAACCACACAGAGCGATTATCATTACAGGGGGCGTTTTGTAATGGCCGCAGAGTCGTGGTATATATTTGCCGAGTTTAAAGTTCTGGGAGCCAATATTTCCGAAGATGCCAATGTCTTGTTCCATAAAGCCATTGAAAGGTCTGTGAGATCTCATAATGAGACAGCATCTGACCACAATACAGGATATTACAGAACAACAAATCTTGATACCTATTCCGTAGTAACTTCGCTGGGCATGGGAGGAACTGCTGCTGATGCCACTGCTGAAATTACTGCCTTGCTGACGAAGCCGGCCTACAATCTGACAGGCGATCAGCTGGAAGATCTGGAAAAAATATATATAAATATGCTGACCCACTATAACCAGACGCCGACTGAAATTTTTGTCACATCGCGAAGAAGCGGTGTTCCTAAATTGAACAGCACTGTAGGATTTGCATATACGCCATTCTCTACTTTTGAGACATTTAAGGTTCCAAGACGATTGAATATCAATGAACCCAGTGGCGAAAATATTAATGCGCACAACATACGGCAGGCTGCGGCAGATCAGGGTTTTGAGTTTAATATTTCAGAAAATCAGGAAAAATTGAACGCACAGCGCGTATGGTATGATAAACCGGCTCCTGACTGGGGAGAAGGACCAATCGTAAAATAGCGTTATTTTAATATTCAGAAAATCCAATGATCATATTGATGATTATTGGATTTTCTTTCCTCTAAAACATGACCGCTCCAATGGACTTCCCATATATGTCCGGAGTTAACCGTTATCTTTTATTTTTCTCGTTAAAATCTTAATTTACAGATATATGAATAGATTGTGCGCTTTTTTGTTTATGTTCTCATTATTTTCTGCCTGTTCTCCGCGAATGGCAAAAATAAAGAGTCCCGGACCGGAACCGGTAGTTCTGGCTTATATATACAGGTTTAATAAAGAACCTGTTGATCCAACCTATATTACACATATCAAC
>JAAYKX010000190.1 GCA_012522155.1 Bacteroidales bacterium | reverse complement strand
GTAGAAGGATAACAGTCAGGATCACGGCTCCGGCCACAGACATTGCGGGAGGCATTAATAATAGAGTCATATCACGGGAGTTTAATTGTTATTTCTGTCCTTCTGTTTTTTGCCCTGTTTTCTTCGCTGATATATCCGGCTGCAGGCAGGGTTTCACCTTTTGATTCGCTTATTATCCTGTCCCTTTCAATTCCCAGCTTCAGGACCAGACCCGTAACAGCCTGAGCTCTTTCAAAGCCGAGCTGCATATTGTATTCATGCGTTCCGATAAGATCGGTATGACCGGTTATCAGAAGTTTCGAATCAGGATGGTCCCGCAGCCAGGCCAAAAAAGGAGCAATCCTGCTTTCCAGCTGAGCATCCGCTTTGATATCCGATTTCCCGGAATCAAAATAAACCAGTAGTGATGCGGGCAGTGATGCTTCAGGCAGATCCGGGGAAGCTGCTGTTCCGGCCTCATTGCCGGCAGGTACCGGCACCACAGTCTCTTTTTTCAGAACCGGAAGCAGATTATCATTGAACATCCATGCCGAAAAAACACACCAGGCCACAAATGCCAGTAAACCTGCAATAATTATTCGCATTGCTGAAATGATTTAAGTTACTGATCAGGTAATTTCATTACAAGTTACCAAAAAATCCGGAAACAGGATTAAATCTCTGCAATAAAATTAACCGCGAAACAGGTCCGTTTCAAAGCTGCAGTGATTATTGCCCCGGAAACATGCTATTATTTTCATCTGACATATTTTATATGAATGTTCCGCTAAAACGGGAACAAGTAAAAAATTATTAAAAAAATATAATAAAAAGTCTCCCCGGTTACGGTCCGGAATAAAAAGGTATATTTAGCGGTCTATGGTTAGAGAGACATATACATCATCAGTATGAAAATAAAAACCATTTTGTTTTTTCCCCTGTGCATCTCATTGTTAATTTCTGCCGGGATGCCACTGACTTCCCAGTCCTTAAAGGAAGATCCTGTTCTTGATGAAAAAGTAAGAAAATTTTTGTCTGAGAATTCCCGCCGTTGGTATGACATGAATGTTCCGGAAACGGATGGCAGGCTCCTGTATGATATAATCATAAAAAACAAATACAAATCCGCTCTTGAAATAGGGACATCCACAGGTCATTCAGCCATCTGGATAGCCTGGGCACTAAGCAAGACGGGGGGCAGGCTGATAACAATTGATATTGATGAGGGCAGGCACCGCAGAGCCCTTGAAAATTTCAGAAAAGCAGGACTCGACGGATATATTGATGCACGGCTTGCTGATGCCCATGTTCTTGTAAAAGAGCTTAAAGGGCCTTTCGATTTTGTTTTCAGTGATGCAGACAAAGAATGGTATAAAAATTATTTCATTGATATTGACCCCAAACTGATTGTCGGTGGTTGTTTTACAGCTCATAACGTTTATGACAGAGGACGAAGATACGGAGCATACGGAGGTCCTGCGGAATTTCTCCAATACGTCAGGAGCCTTGATAATTACGAAACAACAGTCAACAGCGACGGCGGAGGTGTCTCAATAAGTTATAAAAAATCTGATAAATAATCCGGGCTGATTATGACGGAAGATAAACTACAGAGAAAGCTGGGACTCTTCCCTGCTACAAACATTGTTATAGCCAACATGATCGGCGCAGGAATCTTTACCACATCAGGACTTCTGATGGCGGGCCTTCACGATCCTTTACTAATGCTGGCCCTGTGGGTCATAGGTGGTTTTATAGCGCTCTGCGGTGCTTTTTCATATGGTGAGCTGGGAGCAGCAATGCCCGGCGCAGGAGGAGAATATCTCTTCCTTTCAAGACTGTACCATCCCATCTTTGGCTTTTTAAGCGGATGGGTCTCCTTCATAGTGGGCTTCTCCGCTCCCATTGCCGCATCAGCCCTTGGCTTCAGTGAGTATTTTTCAAGAGCTGTACCCGGCTTTTTTACCTGGATGCAGGATATAGGCATAATGGGTCCGGAACTGACAAAAAAGCTGCTTGCCGTAAGCATAATTATAATATTCACCGTTATCCATTACAGGGGCATAAAATACGGTGCACGAATTCAGAATGTCCTCACCATTCTGAAAGTTCTCCTCATCCTTGTATTACTGGCAGCCGGATTCGGATCGGGCAAGGGTGATTTCGGGAATTTCAGCGAAGGCGGAAAGGTACTGTCAGGATTGTCAGGACTAAAAACAATAGGCCTTTCACTTATGTGGATCATGTTTTCCTACAGCGGATGGAATGCTTCAACATATCTGGGTGCGGAAATAAAGAATCCCACCCGGACACTGCCCCGTTCCCTGATTTTCGGAACCGGGATAGTGATCCTGCTTTACCTGGGAATAAACGTACTGTATGTGTACAGTATCAAACCTTCCGACATGAAAGATGTGATCTCGGTGGGCGGTCTTGCAATGGGTAACCTGTTTGGAAAACCGGCAGAAATACTTGCTTCACTTCTTATTGCCTTTGCCCTGTTTTCCTCCCTCAGCGCATTTATTATCATAGGTCCGAGAGTATATTATTCAATGGCAAAAGACGGTCTTTTCTTCAGGTCGGCTGCCAGAATACATGAAAAGTTCAAAGTGCCGTCCAATTCAATCCTGTTTCAATGTCTTATAGCGGTGATACTGGCTTTCTCCGGTACCTTCGAACAGGTGCTGACCTATATGGGCTTCGCCCTCGGAATATTCCCCATCCTGACCGTTATCGGTATCTGGAAATTACGGAGGGATAACCCCGGGGCTCCGCGGCTGGCAGGCTTCCCGTACACACAGATTATCTATATAATATCCGGATTGCTTATACTTATTCTCTCATTCCTGGAAAAACCTGTCGAATCATCGGTTGCCCTGCTTACCGTAGCCGTTGGAGTTCCGGCATATTTCATCTTCAGGAGAAACAATACCGCGAGAAAAGAAATCATTGAATAGTAATTCCCTGTCATGTTATTCCGGCAAGATCGCGGATGACGACCGAGGCACATGCAATACCGAATGCAGCAGGCATATAGGAGACAGTACCAACTATTGAAGCCTTGTTACGCTCTCCGTAAACCGGAATTATCTTCTTTTTATCCGTCACCTCGGGAGACCATACTGCCTTGAATCCTTCCCTCACACCCAGCTTGTGGAGTCTTTTCCTGAGAAGACGGGCCAGCGTACAGTCAGTGGTTTCTGAAAAGTCAGTGATCCGTATCTTCAGCGGATCAAACTTGCCGCCTGATCCCATTGAACTGACAACGGGACAATTTCCGGCAAGGACGTGCAACAGGAGATAGGCCTTAGGGGAAAGTGCGTCTATGGCATCCACAACATAGTCGTAACCCTTATCAAGAACGGCCAGAATTCCTTCATCCCTCACATATTCATCAATAACGGTAAGCTTAAGGTCAGGGTTTATTTCCAGCAGCCTTTCCCCCATCAGGAGGGCTTTTGATTTTCCCACACTGCTGTTCAGTGCCAGAAGCTGCCTGTTGATATTTGAAGAATGAACCGTATCACCATCAGCAATAGTCATCGATCCGATACCGGCCCTGCAGATCATTTCAGCAGCATAGGCCCCGACTCCTCCCAGGCCGACAACAAGAACCCGGGATTCCCGAAGCTTCCCCAGGCTTTCTGTCCCGATAAGCATTTCAGTCCGTTCAAGCCAGTGAGACGACATAATGATTATTTTAAAATAACAACATGATTATTTCAGCCTCTGTAAAAATATAGAACAGCCCGCACAGACCGTTCCGGAGAATTATACTTTTGCAAAAAGATCCATATAGTTTCCATAGATAATATTTTTCAACCCGGGAACAGTAACAGCCAGATCGGCAGAGACTTTTTCGTATATATCCCTTATATCGGCCCCCGACCCGTCTGTTTCAAGAAAGATCCTTTCCCGGGGAAGGCTCCGGATCAGCTTTCCGGCTTCAGGCCTGATGATAAAAGCGAACCAGAATGAAAGGTACATTCCTTTTGAAAGCAGCTGGGCGGCAAGGTCCCTGTTTCCCCTGAAGCCATGAACAAGCCAGGGCCTTGACGGCCTGAGTCTTTTATGGGCTCCCAGCAGTTCATCCCATGCTCTCACACAATGGATCACCACAGGCAGGTCATGCTCCCCCGCAATACGTACCTGATCCTCAAATGCTTTTCGCTGAAACGCCGGATCAGGTCCCTTTATCCTATCAAATCCTGCTTCGCCTATTGCTATTACCGATCCCTCAGCCGCAGCCTCAGCTACTCCGGCAATCTGATCCCCATAAGATGAATCGCTGAGATACCAGGGATGAATCCCGGTGGTATAGGCAATGCCCGGAAGGGGAACAGGTAGTGCTTCTTCATGTGCCATCAGGCTTATCACGGAAAAAACATCCCTGCCGGGCAGGAGGACCCCGTGATGGGTATGAATATCAATATAATCAGCAGGATCCGGGAAGCTCATGCTGTCTCTTTTCCTATAAGCGCCAGTCCCCTGTCAATTCTTTCAAGGGTCTCCCTTTTCCCTATCCAGGAAATTATATCAAAAATACCCGGACCGCGGGAGGTGCCCACAATGACCAGTCTGAAGGCATTCATCACTGCACCCGTATTATATCCTTTCTCTGAAATCCACGATTTCACCTTTTGTCCGGCAATATCCGGTGTGAGCTCATCCATTCCGTCCAGCAGCCCGCGCAGCTCCAGCAGCTGTCCGGGTGTTTCGGCCTTCCATCTCTTTCTTATGACATCAGGATCATAGGTTTGCGGACTAATAAAAAAGAAATCCGTTTCCTGCCAGAGCTCCTGAACAAAGTTCACTCTTTCCTTTACCAGTCCCACCAGTTTTTCAATATCTGCAATATCAAGATGATGGCCTTTTGTTCTTAGTATTTCCCTGTATTCCAGGGCAAGGTCCCTGTTGCTTCTGCGCTGCAGGTACTGGTGATTGAACCATCTGGCCTTGTCAGGATCAAACCTCGATCCTGCTTTATTGACCCTTTCCATTGAAAAAGCACTGATCAGCTCTTCCATGCTGAACATTTCCTGTTCCGTGCCGGGGTTCCATCCCAGCAAGGCCAGCATATTGACAAAAGCATCGGGATAATATCCTTCTTCCCTGTACCCCTTTGCCGTTTCGCCATAGGGCCAGAATATCGGAAAGACGGGAAATCCCATTCTGTCACCGTCGCGTTTGCTGAGTTTCCCCCTGCCATCGGGCTTGAGCAGCAGAGGCAGGTGTGCAAATTCCGGTGCCTTCCACCCGAAAGAGCGGTAAAGCGAAACATGAAGGGGCAGTGAAGGCAGCCATTCTTCCCCCCTGATGACATGGCTAATCTCCATCAGATGATCATCAACAATGTTTGCAAGATGATAGGTGGGCATCCCGTCGGATTTGAAAAGTATCTTATCGTCAAGGGTTCCGGAGTTTACAACAATATGTCCACGTATCATGTCGTCAAAATGTATATCCTCATCAGACGGCATCTTGTAGCGGATAACATGGGGTTCTCCCCTGTCTATCCTTTCTTTCCATACCTTTTCGGGTAAGGCAAGGGAGTTCTGCAGCTTATTCCTTACAGATGCATTGTAAAGAAAGGTTTTACCTTTTTTCTCTGCATCTCTTCTCAGCTGTTCAAGTTCAGAAGGAGTATCAAAGGCATAATAGGCATCACCTGCCTCAACAAGCATATCCGAATATCTGCCGTACTGCTCCTTTCTGTCACTTTGCCTGTATGGCCCGAAATCCCCGCCTTCACGGATACCTTCATCAACTTCTATCCCGCACCAGTCAAGTGATTCAAATATGTATTCCTCGGCACCCGGAACCAGCCTCGACTGGTCCGTGTCCTCTATTCTCAGAATAAATGAACCTTTGTGTTTCCTGGCAAAAAAATAATTGTAAAGAGCCGTTCTCATCCCCCCTATATGCAGAGGACCTGTCGGACTGGGCGCAAATCTTACTCGTACCTGCATCCTGAATTAGTTAGATTAATCACACAAAGATAACCAAAGCCTTTTATTTTTGATTTTTATCCGCCTTTGGCTTAATAGGAATTTTTCAACTACATTTGAGTAGTCCTATCAGGTTTCACACGAAAATATTATAACGGCCGGCTTCGCCGGGCACATCACGCAGGGCGGGTCAGGCTGTGACATGAAGGTTTCATTCTGATTTTAAAAGATATGAAAAAGATGAAAGCACTTGTCAAGGTGCGTCCCGAAAAAGGTTTGTGGATGCAGGAAGTACCAATTCCCGAACCTGGTCTTAATGATGTCATTGTAAAGGTAAAAAAATCTTCTATCTGCGGCACCGACCTTCATATTTACAAATGGGATGACTGGGCAGCAAAAACCATTAAAACCCCGATGATCATCGGTCATGAATATATGGGATATATTGACAGGATGGGTGCCGGTGTCACCAATCTCAAAACCGGTGACAGGGTAACCGGGGAGGGTCATCTTGCCTGCGGCCATTGCAGGAACTGCCGCCGGGGCAAAGAACATGTATGCGAAAACTCCATAGGTATCGGAGTACATACGGACGGATCATTTGCCGAATATGTAAAAATCCCTGCTGCCAATGTGGTTCCTCTCGACGAACGCATACCGGATGACTGGGCAGCAATAATGGATCCTTTCGGAAATGCAGCCCATACAGCTCTTTCATTTCCGCTTCTCGGGGAGGATGTACTGATAACCGGTACCGGGCTTATCGGAAGTATGGCAGTGGCCATAGCACGATATGCGGGAGCAAGGTTCATCGTGGCAAGTGACCTGAGCGATTTCAGACTTGATATAGCAAAAAAAATGGGAGCAAGCCTTACAATAAATCCTTCCAGGGGAGAAAAAATATCTGACGCCGTCAGGCAGCTTGGAATGAGAGGCTTTGATGTCGGCCTGGAAATGTCCGGATCACCCCGGGCCTTCATTGAAATGATATCCAACATGTACAACGGATCAAATATTTCCCTGCTTGGCCTGCTTCCTTCAGATTTCAGGATTCCATGGGATGAAATAATTTTCAAGGCAATAACCCTGAAAGGCATATATGGCAGGGAAATGTGGGAGACATGGTATAAAATGGAGCAGATGATCATAGGAGGCATAAACCTGGATCCCGTGATAACCCACCACTTCCATATTGATGATTTCCTGAAAGGATTCAGGATCATGGAAGAGGCTAACTGCGGGAAGATTATCCTCAACTGGTACTGAAGAGAAATTTTCCCTGTGCAGCACCTGCTTTCCGTGCCTGCTGAACTCTCCGCATTCACATGAAAACACTTAAACTAAAATACAGGATATGTATACAGATTATCAGAAGCATCTCGAAAAAATTATTGACGAAATAAAGGAATCCGGCCTCTACAAGAGTGAACGGATAATCATATCCCCCCAGGGAGCTGAAATAGAACTTAACACGGGCCGGAAGGTCCTGAATTTCTGTGCAAACAACTACCTGGGACTTTCAAATAATCCGGAGCTCATCAAAGCTGCAAAAAGAGCCCTTGACGATCACGGATACGGAATGTCTTCCGTACGGTTTATCTGCGGGACAAGCGATCTTCACAAAGAGCTTGAGGAAAAAATTTCCAGGTTTTTTATGACAGAAGATACTATTCTTTATGCATCCTGTTTCGATGCAAATGCAGGTGTTTTTGAACCTCTTCTCACTGAAGAGGATGCAATTATTTCGGATGCACTGAATCATGCATCCATAATTGACGGGGTGCGTCTGTGCAAGGCAAAAAGGTATATTTATGCAAATGCCGACATGGATGAACTGGAGGAACAGCTCAAACTGGCACAGTCACAAAGATTCAGGTTAATAGTGACTGACGGTGTCTTTTCAATGGATGGCAATGTGGCTCCTTTCAGGAGAATAGCTGAACTTGCAGACCTTTACAATGCAATGATAATGGTTGATGAATCCCATTCCGCCGGTGTGGTCGGTGAAACAGGAAGGGGAGTCACCGAATTTTTTGGCATGCCGGGCCGGGCAGAGATAATCACAGGTACTCTCGGAAAAGCCTTCGGAGGGGCATTAGGCGGATTTACTACGGGAAAAAAAGAGATCATTGAACTTTTACGGCAGAGATCAAGGCCCTACCTCTTTTCCAATTCAATCCCCCCCCTTGTGGCGGCAGCAGGAATCGAAATGATCGGAATGATGACCCGGAACAATGAACTACAGGACAAGCTGCACCGTAATTCGGAATATTTTATAAGCAGAATATCCAATCTGGGTTTCGATATCAGGCCCACCAGATCCGCGATCTGTGCAATTATGCTCTATGATGCAAAACTCTCACAGGAATTTGCTGCAAAGCTGCTTGAGGAAGGGATATATGTTATCGGATTCTCCTATCCTGTTGTTCCTAGAGGTGAAGCAAGGATCAGGGTACAGCTGTCAGCTGCCCATGAAAGGGAACATCTGGATGCTGCTGTAAGTGCTTTTGAAAAGACCGGCAGGGAAACGGGAGTATTAAAATAGGCTTATCCGGATTTCATCATCCGCATTTTGATGATCCGCAATCCTTGCAGATAAGGCATCCTTCCTCATAAACAAGGTTCTCGGAATGGCATTCACTGCATTTTCCCTTTGCCCTGGTTCCGTTGGGTATATATTTCTTCAGAGCTCTTTCAACCCCGTTCTTCCAGTTATTGATAGATTCACTGTCGAGTTTCAGCGACTGGACCAGGTTTACCACATCGGCAATCGGCATTCCATGTCTGAGTACCCCGGAAATAAGCTTGGCATAGTTCCAGAACTCCGGTTTAAACATATGGGACAGGCCTTCCATTGTCTTTTTGTAACCGTATTTATCAGTATACTGGAAATCATAGCGGCTCTTGCCCCCCTCCGACTTGTTCTTGATAATCTTGCCCCTGACAATACTTTTGGGTATCGGAAATATTTCTTCATCGGCAATACCGGTAAATATCTCATAGGGTTTATTTTCTTTTAGTCCTACAAAGGCCACCCATTTTTCTTCATTGATATTGAATCTTATAACATCACAATTAAGTACTTTGGGACGTTTTGGCCTTTCCGTCCTGGTTTCCGGTTTGCCGTTTACAAGAACTCCTGCCCTCGATCCGTCGCGATACACTGTTGCACCTTTACAACCCGACTTCCAGGCAGTGAGATATAATTCGCTGACAAGCTCCTCTTTGACATCCGAAGGAAGGTTTATGGTAACACTTATGGAATGGTCAACCCATTTCTGTATTGCACCCTGCATCTTCACTTTTGCAATCCAGTCAACATCATTCGCAGTTGCTTTGTAATACGGAGATTTTACAATGAGTGATTCTATCTCCCCATCCTTCATCTGCATTACTTTTTCCGGATCATAACCGTTGACCTTAAGCCATTCAATGAATTTGTGATGAAAGACCTTGAATTCCTCCCATGAATCCCCCACCTCATCCCTGAAACTGACCCTGGCCCCCTTGTCATTGGGATTCACTTTCCGTCTGCGTTTGTAAAACACGGAAAACACCGGTTCAATACCCGAAGTGGTCTGGGTCATCAGGCTGGTGGTACCTGTCGGGGCAATGGTCAGCAGGGCAATATTCCTTCTTCCGAATTTCACCATATTGCTGTACAGAACCGGATCCGCTTCCTTCAGCCTCATTATAAAAGGATTGTCCTTTTCTCTTTCTGAATTGTAAATACTGAAGGGTCCTCTTTCCCTGGCCAGATAAGTAGAAGACTTATAAGCTTCAAGAGCAAGCGTTTTATGAACTTCAACCGAAAAACCGGTAGCCTTGTCAGTACCGTATCTCAGTCCAAGGGCAGCCAGCATATCTCCTTCAGCAGTTATTCCGATACCCGTTCTTCTCCCCTCCTCGGTTTTACTGCGAATATTCCTCCAGAGATTGCGCTCCACTCTTTTCAGTTCATCGGGCTCAGGATCGGAAGCTACCTTTTCCAGGATAGCATCTATCTTTTCCAGTTCCAGATCAATGATATCATCCATTATCCGCTGGGCCAGGCCCACATGCTCCCTGAACAGCTCAAAATCAAACTCAGCTTCACTGGTGAAAGGTTTCTTCACATAGCTGTACAGGTTGATTGCAAGCAGGCGGCAACTGTCATAGGGACAGAGAGGTATCTCCCCGCAGGGATTTGTGGAAGCTGTTGCATAACCCAGGTCGGAATAGCAGTCAGGCACACTTTCCCTGATAATGGTATCCCAGAAAAGAACGCCCGGTTCAGCGGATTTCCATGCATTATGTACTATCTTGTTCCACAGGCTGAGCGCATCCACGTCACTGGTGAACTTCGGTTCAGCCGAACTGATCGGGTATTGCTGCCGGAATACGCTTTTTTGTTCAACTGCCTTCATGAATTCATCGGTAATCTTAACCGACACATTGGCTCCCGTAACTTTTCCGCTTTCCATTTTGGCATCAATGAACTTGCCGGAATCAGGGTGCTTGATGGATATAGAAAGCATGAGGGCTCCTCTTCTGCCATCCTGTGCCACTTCACGCGTGGAGTTTGAATAACGTTCCATAAAAGGGACAACGCCTGTTGAGGTCAGGGCACTGTTCAGAACAGGTGTGCCTCTCGGCCGTATATGCGAAAGATCATGACCAACTCCCCCTCTTCTTTTCATAAGCTGTACCTGTTCCTGGTCAATCTTCATTATCCCGCCATAGGAATCGGATGACCCTTCATTACCGATAACAAAACAATTTGACAGGCTTGCTATCTGGTAATCATTACCTATACCCGTCATCGGTCCGCCCTGGGGTATAATATATTTAAAATCCTTCAGCACACTGTAAATAAGTTCCTCGGGAAGAGGATTCCTGTATTTTTTTTCAATCCGGTGAATCTCACGTGCAAGCCTGCGATGCATGTCATCGGGAGTCTTCTCATACAGCTTTCCGAAAGAATCCTTCAGCGCGTACTTGTTTGCCCAGACCTTTGCTGCCAGTTCATCGCCTCTGAAATACCGGACACTCGCTTTAACGGCTTCATCATGAGAATATTCTGTTTTTTTCATATCCTTTTTTACAGATTCTGTACTCTGTTCCCCCTCATTCAAATCCTGAGCTCCGGGTAATTTTTTTTCTTCATTCACGTTTTCAGAAACAATAGTTGATCCCTGGACAAATAGTTCTTCCATATTCAAGGTGTAATTCTGTTATTCTCTGATTTTATTGAGATTAAACACCCGTCGACATCAAAAACGGGTATTTGCTAAAATAGCCAAGTGAAAATCTGAAAACAAGATAAAAATTTTAAGTTTATTAACATTTGAAGACAGAGTTATTAACTTTTTGTATGCTCCTTATTGTGTGATAGTTATGATATTACGCCTTCCCCCGGGAGGCTGCAGGAAACACAAAGGCACTGTCTCCCCGAAGATTATCGGAAATAAAAAAATTTGCCCGCAGGAGAGATTTCCGGGGATACCGCCGGGGAAGAATTCTGCAAAAAATGGTTCCGGAGTAAAATTCCGCAGAAGGGATTCTCCGGGGGATTCGGGGGAGAGAAATTCCCGAAGGATTCCGGAGAATACCGCCGTGACAGAATTCAGTAATAAAAAAAGCGCCGGTCTCCGGCGCTTTTTTTATCTGTATCGGACCAGTTTTCCTTTTTAGTTGAATATATAGCGCAATCCTACCTGCAGTCTCCAGATCTGAGAGAGGTGGGTATAATATGAATAGCTTTCTTTGAGGTATTCATCACCGGTTTTAATCATTGAGAAACTCGGAACATTATTTTCATCCCTTCCTT
This sequence comes from Bacteroidales bacterium, assembly GCA_012522155.1. Classification (GTDB taxonomy): domain Bacteria; phylum Bacteroidota; class Bacteroidia; order Bacteroidales; family VadinHA17; genus LD21. Next base: position 241 of record JAAYKX010000190.1, on the reverse strand, counting down.
CATATTTCAGGACTGCCCCCTTGTTGCTTATATTATTATTACTGTAAACCCCCCATTTTGAATTCAGCAGGTTTCCGGCATTCAGCAGGTCAACGCTCAGCTGAAGTGTGTTTTTTGTCTGTCCGGCCTTCACGGTGAAGTCCTGCACAAAACGGAGATCAATCCTGTTCACCCATGGTGAGCGTGCGGCATATGCTTCTGCATATTCTCCCTTGTGTTTTCTCAGGTATTTATCCTGTTC
>JAAYKX010000189.1 GCA_012522155.1 Bacteroidales bacterium | reverse complement strand
CCGCCTGACGAGCTCGTAAACAGCCTGATCTTTTCTTCAAGGGCCAACCTGATATTGCCGGGTCGCAGGATACTGGATGCAGCATATGAGAACGCAAGGGGTGATTCGAGGATAGGATCCACACTGAGGGGCATCGGTCCTGCCTATACCGATAAGGTAGCCAGAAACGGGCTGCGCGCCGGAGACATAGCCTCAACGCCCTTCCGGGAACTTTACAACGAACGTTTCAGGAATCATATGTCAATACTGAAGGACCATGATTTCAGCTTTGATCCCGAAGAATATGAAGCAGACTGGTTTGAAGGACTTGAAATAATGAAGAAATTCAGAATCGTCAACACCGAATACCTCGTCAATGATCTTGTTTCAAAAGGCAGGAAAATCCTTGCAGAAGGTGCACAGGGCACAATGCTGGATATCGATTTCGGCACCTATCCCTTTGTTACCTCGTCCAGTACTGTTTCCGCAGGCGCCTGTACCGGACTGGGTATATCACCGGGTAATATCGGCGAAGTATTCGGAATATTCAAGGCATACTGTACCAGGGTCGGAAGCGGTCCCTTCCCGACAGAGCTTACTGATGATACGGGAGATACTCTCAGGAACAAGGGAAATGAGTTCGGATCAACGACCGGAAGACCGAGACGATGCGGATGGCTGGACCTGCCCGCCCTTAAATATGCCATAATGATCAATGGTATAACCCGCCTGTTCATGACCAAAAGTGATGTAATGTCAGGATTTGACAATATAAGGGTCTGCACTTCCTATTTATCGGATGGCAGGGAATATAAAGAAGTTCCCTTTGACAGCGGAAAAATCAAACCTGTATATAGCGTACTGCCGGGCTGGATGGATGAGATAAGTGAAATACGGGACTTTAATGACCTGCCTGTCAATCTGAAAGCTTATATTGAATTTATTGAAAACCATACCGGGGTACCGGTAACGCTGGTGTCTGTGGGACCTGACCGAAGGGAAACAATTTTCAGACAGTGACAGCTGCCGGATCATTCCTGGATAAAGATCCAGGAATCTATTGCAACAGTATCCTGAAACTGATAAACACGTGATACAGCCTGCCTGAAATTTTCATGCGATTCGGCAGAAACCAGTGAAAACCTGCTGTTTTCCCTGTATATTACTTTTACATCATAACCCTGGCGACGGTAATCTTCAGCACATGCTTCAGCATATGCGGGTGTGATGAAACTGCCTACAATAATGTTGTACCTTGATTCAAGCACATGCTTTTCTTCCTCGGCCAGCCTCATGGAATCCAGTCTGGCATTTTCAAGTGCCAGCAAACTGTCATTCACATGCTTAATAGAATCAGCCACCCTGATACTGTCCTGCCTGGCCTGCCATTCGGCCAGCAGCCTGTCTTTTTTGCCAAGGAAAGTTTTTTCCTTAAGAAAATTGCACGACGATGTCATTGCAATTGCTAAAATCAGTAAAATTGCAGCCGGATGTCTCATAATCTTTAATTGAGGGATGGATAAATTGTCTTTCACTATTTTATGATCAAAGATAAAAAATATTGAATATCATTGCAAACAGCTAATAAAGAATTGGATTTTATGATATTTAATGTAATTCGTATATTAGACATCTCATTTTTTCGAAATGTAAGTCCTTTAACCAATGAAATCAATAATTCAGTTTTTTGAAGAAAGCGTTGAGAAATTCAACAGCAATGTTTACCTCTGGGAAAAAACCCAGGATAAATATGAAGGAACCACCTACGGCGAGACCAGGAAACAGGTTTATGAATTTGCTGCCGGACTGATTGTACTGGGCGTAAAAAAAGGAGACAGAATCAGTCTTCTTTCAGAAGGCCGCAATACCTGGGTGATCGGTGAACTTGG
>JAAYKX010000188.1 GCA_012522155.1 Bacteroidales bacterium | reverse complement strand
TGGCCGTGGCTTTTCGGCCCCTTCTGTGAAGGCTGGCTGAAAGTATACGGGAAACAGGGAGTAAACAAGGTCAGGAAACTTATCTACGGTCTTGAAGAGGTAATGGACGAGGCAGGAATCACAACCCTTTCCGAGATACATGACGGAGATCCGCCTCATGCGCCGCGGGGTGCTGTTTCCCAGGCCTGGAGCGTGGCTGAAGTTCTGAGAGTCATTGACCTGATTGAGGGATATTCAAAAAATAATTAAACAGGGCTATGCGTGTGTTAATGTTTGGGTGGGAGTTCCCGCCACACATATCCGGCGGTCTGGGTACCGCAAGCTATGGTCTTACAAAGGGAATGGCCGCCCTGGACGGTCTGGAGGTCATTTTTGTAATACCCAGGGCATGGGGGGATGAGGATCAGTCGATGATCCGTCTTATCGGGGCCAATAAGGTACCCGTGGCCTATAAGAAAATTTATTATCAGGGAACCAGGAAGCCGGTTGATCAGATTGAGATATCATCAAAGGTTGTACCCTATACTGATCCGGATGAGTTCTGGAAGATTGTAAGCTCGGAAGAAACCGGGGAAAAGGTGGTTATCCGGACAAACAATGAAGGGATGGTGGATTTCAGCGGCAAATATGGTCCTGATCTCCTGGAAGAGATATATAAATATTCTGTTGTTGCCTCAATAATTGCCGAGGAAAATGAATTTGACATAATACATGCACATGACTGGCTGACATATCCTGCGGGGATTGCCGCCAGGCAGGTATCGGGAAAACCGCTGGTCATACATGTTCATGCCACCGATTTCGACAGGAGCGGAGGCAATGTCAATCCCGATGTTTACAGGATTGAGAAAAGCGGAATGGATGCGGCAGACAAGATCATTACCGTAAGCAATCTCACCAGGGATATAGTAATCAATAAATACAACATTCATCCCGACAAGGTGGAGACTGTATATAATGCAGTTGAACCCCTCAGCATGTCCCACGATATATTCATAAACAAGGGCTTTGATGAGAAGGTGGTTACATTCCTTGGAAGGATCACTCTTCAGAAAGGACCTGAGTATTTCATTGAAGCAGCATACAAGGTTCTCAAGGTAATGCACAACGTGAGGTTTGTTATGGCAGGTTCCGGCGATATGATGGAGAGAATGATGCGGAGGGCTGCCTCCCTGAAGATAACCGACCGTTTTCATTTTACCGGTTTCCTCAAGGGAAGTGATGTGTTTACCATGCTCGCCATGAGCGATGTTTATATAATGCCGTCGGTATCGGAACCCTTTGGCATTTCACCTCTTGAAGCCATGCAGTCAAATGTGCCCGTAATAATCAGTAAGCAGTCGGGTGTGGCTGAAATTCTTACACATGCGGTAAAAACCGATTTCTGGGATATTGATGCAATGGCTGATGCAATATACGGGATACTTAACTATCCGGCCCTGGCAAGCGAATTTATCAAAAACGCAAAGGAAGAAGTCATCAGAATGAAATGGGATAATTCAGCCAGGCATGTAAAAGATATTTATGAAAGAGTCATTTGGAAAAAATAATATCAGGATATGAGTACAGCAGGACCAAAGGCAATATGCTTTTATTTTCAGGTACATCAGCCATTCAGGCTGAAGCGTTACAGATTTTTCGATCTGGGGCATGATCATTATTATTATGATGATTTTACCAATGAATCAATATTGAGAAAGGTTGCAGACAAGTGTTATCTGCCTGCAAACAGGATAATCCTGGATCTTATCCGCAGACACAAGGGTAAGTTCAAGGTAACCTTTTCACTTACCGGGATGGTGATAAACCAGTTCAGGCTGTATGCGCCCGAAGTTCTCGACTCATTCAGGGAACTGGCCGAGACAGGCATGGTGGAATTTCTGTCGGAAACCGATTCCCATTCACTCTCTTCCCTGAAAAGTAAAATTCAGTTTGAACAGCAGGTTGAACTTCACAGGGAAATGATGAAGACTCACCTTGGTGTTGAAACACAATCCTTCAGGAATACGGAACTGATATATTCCGACCAGATCGGTTCATGGGTGGCTGATATGGGATTCAAGGCAATACTTACCGAGGGTGCAAAACATATCCTGGGGTGGAAGAGTCCCAATTTCCTTTATTGCAATACCATCAACCCGAGGCTCAAGGTTTTGCTGAGGAATTTTGTAATGAGTGACGATATTGCATTCAGATTTTCCAACCGTTCATGGAGCGCCTGGCCACTGACGGCAGAAAAATATGCATCCTGGATAAACAAGCTGGCACCCAAAAGCGAGCTTCTCAACATATTTCTTGACTATGAAACCTTCGGGGAACATAACTGGAAGGAGACGGGCATTTTCAGCTTCCTGGAGAACCTTCCGGGAATGATACTCAGGAAGACCCCCTTTAAATTTATGACTCCTTCGGAAATTGCGGACGAGCTTCAGCCTGTTGCAGGTATAAGCGTGCCTTCTCCCATCTCCTGGGCCGATGAGGAACGTGACCTTACTGCCTGGGTAGGTAATGAGCTGCAGGTGGCAGCTCTCGACAAGCTTTACCAGTTGTCGGACAAGGTCAAAAGATGCAATGATCCGGATATGAACCGTGATTGGGAATATCTTCAGGCAAGTGACCATTTTTATTATATGGCAACAAAATTTTTCTCCGATGGTGCGGTACATGCATATTTTAATCCCTATGAAACGCCATACGATGCTTTTATGAATTACATGAACGTGCTGGGTGATTTTGAAATAAGGATCAACAGGTGTCTGCCCGATACATATGAACAGATAGAAATATCGAGGCTGGACAACCTGCTTCATGAAAAAGACAGGATAATTGAAAAGCAGGTTGCAGAAATCAATGCTTTGTCAAGAAAGAAAGTAAGTGCGGAGGTTGAATCGGATCTTCCTGACAGTACTCCGGGAAAATCAGCGGAAGATCTGGCTAAAATGCTCAGAACCAGCTCAACATCAGCCGGCGGAACGGGGAGCGGGAAAAAAGCCGGAGACCGGAAAGGCACGACAAAAACTGCCGGAAGGAAACCTGCAGGGAAAAAAACCGTTAAAGCAGGCGGGAATGCGCGGAAGAAATCTGATTAACACAACATAAATAATTGCCGATAGCATGAAAATTAATTTTTTATTTGAAACAAGCTGGGAAGTATGTAATAAGGTTGGGGGTATACATACCGTAATTTCCACAAAAGCCCTTAATATCCTGGAAGAGCTGGGAGATAATTACATACTTATTGGTCCTGACGTCTGGAGGGAAGAAGAAGAAAACCCTGAATTCATACCGGATGATTCCCTTTTTGCAGAATGGCAGGCGAAAGCGACATCCGAAGATCTGAAGATCAAGACCGGAAGATGGAATATTTCCGGCAGACCCATAGTGTTCTTGATAGACTTCACTCCCTATTTCGGACAGCAGAATGAAATATTTGCCAGGTTCTGGGAGACATACAGGCTTGACAGTATCACCGGTCAGTGGGATTATATTGAACCGGCCCTGTTTGGCTATGCTGCGGCAAAGGTCATCGAAAGCTTCACTTCATTTTACCAGGAGCATCATAATATAATTGCCCAGTTCCATGAGTGGATGACCGGAACGGGTGTGCTCTACCTGGAGCATAATGTTCCATGGATCGCTACTGCCTTCACCACACATGCAACTGTGCTTGGGCGGAGCATAGCAGGTAACAACAAGCCGCTTTACGGCAATATGAAGGAATATAACCCGGGACAGATTGCACGTGAATTCAATGTCGCCGCAAAGCAGTCCCTTGAAAAAATAACTGCTGCTGAGGCTGATGTGTTTACCACGGTCAGCGAAATCACATCAAAAGAGTGTAGTCATTTTCTGGGCAAGGATGTGGATATTGTGACTCCCAACGGCTTTGAGGATTCATTTGTTCCGGATGAAATCAGCTTTGCTGAAAAAAGAAATACTGCCAGACAGAAGCTCAAGGATGTTGCAGAGGCAGTACTGGGTTACAGCCTTCCTGCCGACACAGTGTTTATTGCCAACAGCGGACGCTATGAATTCCGTAACAAGGGTCTTGATATCTTTATTGACGCCCTTGGCAGGCTCAGCAAAAATGAAAAACTGAAAAAGGAATGTGTTGCCTTCATAATGATGCCGGCCTATCACAAGGGACCGAGGCAGGATCTGATGGAAATATTGTACAACGACTCGAAAGAGCACGAAGGCGACAGGTATCTTACACATTACCTGCATTATCCGTCCGCTGATCCCGTTATTCAGAGGATAAGTGCAAACCAGCTGGACAACAGTGAGGAGTCACAGGTAAAAATCATATTTGCACCTTCCTACCTGAATGGAAATGACGGAATATTCAACCTGTCATATTATGACCTGCTGATAGGCTTTGACCTTTCGGCATTTCCGTCATATTATGAACCATGGGGATATACACCCCTTGAAAGCCTGATGTTTTCAATACCTACCATTACAACATCCCTTTCAGGCTTCGGACGGTGGGTCAGGGAGTATTTCAAGAATCCGGGTAACGGTATTGCCGTGATTGAAAGGACAGACAACAATGAAGACCAGGTTGTCCATGATATCAAGGAGTTTATGCGGATGTTCATCAGTCTCAGTGATGATGAAATAAAAAAGGCCAGACTCAAGGCGCATGAAATTTCGCGTATTGCAATGTGGGACACTCTTGTCAAATATTATTTCAGCGCTTATGAAAAAGCTCTTTTGAAAAGCAGTGAAAGGAGGGAAGAGCCGAGGGAATTTGCAAGATTTGTCGAAGAACCCGGTCTTGTCGTAAGAAAACCGCATCAGCTTCCCGTATGGAAGGATATCTATGTACAGAGTGATGTGCCACAGAAACTTTCAGCACTGAAGGACCTTGCCAACAACCTGTGGTGGTCATGGAACAGTGACGCGGAATCAATATTCAGGAGGATGGATCCCTCCCTCTGGGAAGAGATAAGGCATAATCCCAAGATTCTTCTTGAAAAGATTGATTACAAGCGACTACTGGTACTGGAGGATGATGATGACTTTGTAGCGGACCTCAGGAAAGCCGACAAGGCTTTCAGGGATTATATGAACCGGCCCGATGACGATCAGACACCTTCAGCAGCCTATTTCAGCATGGAATTCGGAATACATCCTTCCCTGAAAATATATTCGGGCGGACTTGGCATTCTTGCCGGGGATTATCTCAAAGAGGCAAGCGATTCCAATCTGAAAATAATAGGAGTGGGATTCCTTTACCGTTATGGTTATTTCAGACAGAAGCTGGGACCGAAAGGTGAACAGCTCACCATCTATGAAGCGGAGGATTTTTCAAACCTTCCCATCCGGCCGGTAAAGGACAAGGATGGCAATCACCTGAGGGTGGGTGTTGTATGGCCGGGCAGAACCGTTATGATACGGGTGTGGGAATCAAAGATAGGACAGGTAACCCTTTTCCTGCTGGACACTGATTTTGAGGAAAATTCAGCTATCGACAGGTCAATAACACATTATCTTTACGGAGGTGACCACGAGAACAGGCTGAAACAGGAGCTTGTACTGGGTATCGGAGGTATCAGGGCTCTTGATGCCATGGGTATCAAGCCCGATCTTTATCACAGCAACGAGGGCCATTCGGCATTTATAAGTCTTGAACGCCTGAGGGCGATGATAGAAATCAACCACCTTACTTTCCATGAGGCACTTGAGGCAGTGCGCTCATCAACCCTTTTTACCACGCATACTCCCGTTCCGGCGGGACATGATGCATTTGATGAGGACATGCTCAGGAAATACATATCACACTACCATACACGTCTTAACATAAGCTGGGAGGAGCTGATGGCACTTGGAAGATGTGAAGGGGATCCTGACAGGAAATTCAACATGAGCTTCCTTGCAACGCGTATGTCACAGGAAGTGAACGGGGTGAGCAAGCTTCACGGTGAAGTGAGCCAGGGTATGTTCAACAAGCTGTGGCCGGGATACCTTCAGGAAGAACTGTTTATAGGATATGTTACAAATGGTGTTCATCATCCCACCTGGACCGCCAATCCGTGGAAGGAAGTATGGAAGGAAATAACCGGATCTTCATCTTTCGACCAGACTGACAGGAGTCAGTGGGAGAAGCTTTACAAGGTTGATGACAGGAAGATTTATGAGGCAAGGAAGAAGCTGAAAAAAAATCTGTTCACCAATATCAGGAAACGCCTTCAGACTGATATGATTGACAAGCATGTCAGTCCCAGGACACTGATCAACATAAGTACGCATCTTGATGAAAATGCCCTTACCATCGGCTTTGCCAGGCGTTTTGCCACTTACAAGAGAGCCTCTCTTCTTTTCAGGGATCTTGACAGGCTGGCCCGGATTGTAAATAACCCGGACAGGCCGGTTCAGTTTATCTACGCCGGCAAGGCACATCCGCATGACGGAGGAGGCCAGGATCTTATCAGGAGGGTATTTGAGGTTTCACAGATGCCACAGTTTGCCGGCAAGGTGGTATTCCTTGAAAACTACGATATTGAACTTGCCAAATACATGGTTCAGGGGGTTGACATCTGGCTCAATACACCTACCAGGCCACTTGAAGCTTCCGGTACGAGCGGAGAGAAGGCCGTCATGAACGGCACGCTTCATTTCAGTGTGCTTGATGGCTGGTGGGTTGAGGGATACAGGGCGTATGCCGGCTGGGCACTGCCACAGAAAAAAACCTTTGCCAATCAGAATCTTCAGGATGATGTTGATGCCGAAACCATTTACAACATGCTCGAATATGAAATAGTGCCGGCATATTATTCCTTTGATGACAATGGCGTGCCTGTCGAGTGGATAAGCCATATCAAGAACACAATGGTGAAAGTGGCACCGGAATTCACCATGAAACGTCAGCTGGATGATTATTACAATAAATATTATTCCAGGCTTTATGA
>JAAYKX010000187.1 GCA_012522155.1 Bacteroidales bacterium | reverse complement strand
CTTTTTGATATATATGATGATCCGGATACAAATGATGATGAATTTCTGCCGGGGAGTCCGAGGAGATGGAATTTGCGCAAATACCGGACAAGGATCAATTCCGTTTACAAGGTAATCAGTGCCGCAGGCGGGTGGTCACCACCCGAAATTGTGGCTTTCTGTGAGGTAGAAAACAGAAGGGTTCTGGAGGACCTGGTGTATGGAACAAATCTCTCGAAATATAATTATGATATTATTCATGAGGATTCCCCTGATCCGAGGGGAATAGATGTCTGTCTTATTTACAGGAAGGAGATTGTGAAGGTGATCTTCTGGGAATATCTTATACCTGACGGCTATACGGCCGAATCATTTTCAAGCCGGAGTGTGTTGTATGCAAAATGTATTGCCGGAGGGGACAGCATTCATCTTTTTGTAAATCACTGGCCGTCTAGGAGGGGAGGTGTGCTTGCGGGGGAGCGGCTCAGAAGAAGTATTGCCGGAATGCTCAGGGACAAGGCAGACTCGCTTGCCCATGCGGATGCGGGAAGTAAAATCATTATCACTGGTGATTTAAATGCAGCTCCGGATGATAATGTTGTAAAGGAGATATCAGATCCGTATTCTTCCGGCTTATCAATGATCAATCTGTCTGCCGGCCTCGGGAAGGAGCAGGGTACTTACAGGTATCGCGGAACCTGGGAGATAATAGACCAGTTTATAATTTCAAAGTCCCTGCTGGACAGCAGGAGTGGTATTTATACATTACAGGAGTATTTGCAGATATTCAGTCCTGGTTTTCTGCTCAGGAAGGATCCCGTTTATCCCGGAATGAGTCCGTATTCAGCCTGGCGCGGTTTCAAATTCCAGGGAGGTTTCAGTGACCATCTTCCTGTTATCCTTGAACTCAGGTTCCGGGATCGTTAGTATCAACCGGAGTGAGTCCGAGCTCCCTGCCTTTTTTTATCATCAGATCCCTGGCTGCCCTGTGTTCATTGGGAATAATGCCGTCAAGGATTGCGTCACGTATGGCATTCTTGATCACTCCAACTTTTTTTCCGGGTCTTATTCCAAATGTATTGATTATCTCTTCTCCCTTAACGGGTGGCTGGAAATTTCTGATAGCATCCTTCTCCTCTATTTCCCTGAGTTTTTCCCTTACTATGGCAAAATTTTCCAGATGCCTGATTTTCCTTTTTTCATTCTTTGAAGTGATGTCTGCTTCACACAGGAGCATGAGGTCATCTATATCATCCCCTGCTTCAAAAAGAAGTCTTCTGATAGCAGAATCGGTAATTTCTTCCTGTGACAGTACGATCGGACGCAGATGAAGATCAACCAGTTTCTGGACATATCTCATATGTTCGTTGAGGGGAAGTTTCAGTTTACGGAAAATATCGGGAATCATTTTTGATCCCCTGAATTCATGTCCGTGGAATGACCAGCCCGTTTCCCTGCTGTATTTTTTTGTCAGGGGTTTTGCTATGTCATGAAGGAGAGCAGCCCATCTGAGCCAGATATTGTCAGTTTCCAGGGCAATATTATCCAGTACTTCAAGTGAATGAAGGAAATTGTCCTTATGTGCCCTGCCGTCTTTTCTTTCCACACCCTTCATGTTGTCCAGTTCCGGAAATATGATGGCAAGAAGACCGGATTTTTCAAGCATTCTGAATCCCCCGGAAGGTTTACTGCACATTATTATTTTGTTTATCTCAGTAATTATCCTTTCCGGGGATACTATCCTGATCCTCCCGGCATTTTCCGCCAGGGCCTCAAATGTTTTTTTCTCAATGGAAAAACCAAGCTGGGTGGCAAAACGTACAGCCCTGATCATTCTGAGAGGGTCGTCGGAAAAAGTCACACCCGGGTCAAGAGGAGTGCGGATAATTTTTCGCCTGAGATCATCCCTGCCGCCGAAAGGATCCAGCAGCTCCCCGTAAGTGTCCTTGTTCAGACTGATGGCAAGGGCATTGATGGTAAAATCCCTTCTTTTCTGGTCATCCTCAAGACTGCCATTCTCAACAACAGGTTTCCTGGAAGCAGGCCTGTAGGATTCTTTACGGGCGCCCACGAATTCAATTTCATAATTAGCCCATCTGAACATGGCTGTTCCGAAATTCCTGAAAACACTGACTCTGATATCAGGATTGATTTTTTTTGCTGTTTTACGTGCCAGCTCTATTCCGTTTCCGATCACAACAATATCGATATCCTTTTCGGAGTGCTCGCGGTTTAAAAGGCAATCTCTTACCCATCCACCTATGACATAGGCTTCTGTAGATTCCGCGGAAACAACATCAGAAATTATGCCGAATATTTTGTCATTAATACATATGTTCATATATAGATATGACAATTTATCAATAATACATGACAAAGTTACAATTATTCGCCTGTTTTTTGTTAATTGAATGTTTTATGGTTTTATGGCATGATGCTTGACAGTGATAAAAAGATATAAATTCGGACATTTAATATAACAGATATGACTGAGCATTTAACCAAAGAAACATTCAAGAGTAAAGTATTTGATTACGAGAATAACAAAGAATGGAAATTTGAAGGAGACAAGCCCTGTATCATTGATTTTTATGCTGACTGGTGTGCTCCGTGCAAAATGGTTGCTCCTGTTCTGGAGGAACTGTCGGAAGATTTTAATGGTAAGCTTGATATTTACAAGGTCAACACAGAGGAAGAGCAGGAACTTGCTGCCATTTTTGGCATAAGAAGCATTCCTTCAATCCTGTTTGTTCCGGTTGACGGTCAGCCTCAGATGGCTATGGGAGCCTTGCCAAAGGAAACTTTTATAAAGGCTTTTAAAGATGTACTTGGAGTGGAGAAATAAATATTTTTTAAAAAAAATAGCATTTTGTTTAAAAAATTTGTAAATTTCTGAAACATTTCTTTTTTAATATCCGTTTAATACGGCAAAGGTAGTAAAGGTAGTAGTTAGAGAAGGTTATAGAATTTTTTCATGGATTTAGGTTTAGGGTAGTAGAGAATCAGGATTGAGGTCCTGATTTTCTTTTATATTAATTCGCTGAAAATATTGTTGATCTCCTCTTCGGTTGTACGAAGTTTTTTCTGACACTGTCTTATCAGTTCTGAGGCACGCTTTACTTCTCCTGCAAGTTTGTCGAT
>JAAYKX010000186.1 GCA_012522155.1 Bacteroidales bacterium | reverse complement strand
TTTCTGAGGCAAAAGTACAAACCTGTTTGTGCTGCATTATGGTTTTTACGATATCCATTGGTATCCGTGCTAAAAAACAAATCATGACAAAATATCACAGGGATATTGTCATGATTGGTACTGCAACAATCAGGCCGCAAATATGAATGCCGGATTATTCGTATTCTTTCAGTATGCTGCGGACGTCGTCAGGTGCTACGCGGCCATAGGTTTTATCACCTATCATTACCACCGGTGCAAGGCCGCAGGCTCCCACGCACCGGAGATTTGAAAGTGAGAACTTGCCATCCTTTGTTGTCTGTCCTACCTGCAGGCCGAGCTCTTTACTGAATTCTTCAAGAACTGTTTCAGCTCCGCGTACATAACAGGCTGTTCCCATGCAGATGCTTATCGGATGCTTCCCCCTGGGCGTCATGGTAAAAAAGGAATAGAAAGTGACTACTCCATAGATTTTTGCCACCGGCACATCAAGTTCATCGGACACAACCTCCTGAACTTCAGCGGGAAGATATCCGAAATGTTCCTGGCATTTATGAAGGACATTGATAAGTTCCCTGGGGTCATTTCCAAATGAAGTGCATATATCCTTTATTTTATTTACATCTTCCTGTCTTAATTCTATTTTGATGCTTGACATGACGATTAATTTTTCAGTGGGTCAAATAAATAATTTATTGTTTTACTACAACTCTTTTCTTTTTGTCGAAATATTCTGTATGAAGCAGGCTGTGTGCCTTTTCGCTGTTTGGTTCCCCGAGGAATTCGTCATACAGCTGTATGATAAAGGGGTTTTCATGTGATTTTCTGATTGGCTTGTTCCTGTCTTCATTGTAGATTGCGGCAGCCCTGGCTTTTAGTATTTCAGACCTGCCATGATGCAGCGGCTGTCCTCCACCCCCGATACATCCGCCGGGGCATGCCATTACTTCAATTGCATGAAACTGTGATTCCCCGGATCTTACCTCATCAAGGAGCTTCCTTGCATTTCCCAGTCCGTGTGCAATCCCTATTTTCAGGGGAAGTCCGTTAAAGTCGATAGTTGCCGAGCGTACTCCATCAAGGCCTCTCAGTTCTGTGAAATCGATCCTGTCGAGTTTCTCACCAGTATATAGCTCATAGGCTGTTCTGCATGCGGCTTCAATGACTCCCCCGGTTGTGCCGAATATAACGCCTGCTCCTGTTGATTCTCCGAGCGGTGCATCAAACTCACTGTCTTCCAGATTGTTCAGGTCAATGTTAGCCTGTTTGATAAAGGCTGCAAGTTCCCGGGTTGAAATTGAATAGTCCACATCCCTGTTACCGTCAGTGGAGAATTCCTCTCTCTGGCATTCGTATTTTTTTGCAAGACAGGGCATGATTGATACAACGACCAGATTTTTCCTGTCAACCTTGATTTTGTCGGCGAAATATGTTTTTGCGATGGCGCCGAACATTTGCTGAGGTGATTTTGCTGTTGACGGCACATCTTTCAGATCCGGAAAGTATTCTTCAAAGAAATTAACCCATCCGGGGCAGCATGAAGTAAGTATCGGCAGCCTGGCGGTTTTGTCCCCGGCAAGATGTCTTTTCAGCCTGTCAAGGAATTCTGTTCCCTCTTCCATTATGGTCAGGTCTGCTGCAAAGTCAGTGTCGAACACATAATCAAAGCCCAGGGCTCTCAGTGCAGTAACCATTTTTCCGGTTACCAGTGTACCGGGTTTCATGCCGAACATTTCTCCCAGGGCGGCACGGACGGCCGGTGCAGTCTGGACGATAACCGTTTTTGCGGGATCGGCCAGGGCACGGAGGACCTCCGGTGTATGATCCACTTCGGTAAGGGCACCGGTAGGGCATACGGCAACGCACTGTCCGCAGTAGGTACACGTGGAATGTTCAAGGTTTTGTTCGAAAGCAGGTGCAACGGTTGCCATAAATCCCCGGTTGACTGCGGAAAGTGCTCCGACCGTCTGGACAGTGTTGCACATCATTTCACAGCGCCGGCACAGGATGCATTTGTCGAGATCCCTGATTATTGAAGGAGAGGTATCTTTGCGGTAAGTTGACATTTCTGCTATTTCTTCCCCTGGTATTTCCCTTATCCCCAGCTGATGTGCCATTGTCTGCAGGTCACAATCCCCTGATTTTGCGCAGACCAGACAGTCTTTCGGATGATCAGAAAGGATGAATTCCATTACTGTGCGGCGTGCATTGAGAACCCTGGTGGTATGAGTCTTTACAACCATTCCTTCTTCGCAGTTGGTGGCACATGAGGGGGCAAGGTTTCTTCTGCCCTCAACCTCAACAACGCAGATCCTGCATCCGGCAGGTTTGTTCTCAATGTTGAGATCATCGAGTCTCATATAGCAGAGAGCCGGAATTTCTATGCCCAGTTCCCTGGCTGCCTTGTTTATTGTAGTCCCCCTGGGAACCTCGATCGTTTTGTTATCTATTGTGAGTTTTACTGTTTCCATTTCCGACAATTCTTTTTTACTGAATAATGATTGCGTCAAATTTGCATTTTTCCATACATGCTCCGCATTTTATGCATATTTCCTGATTGATTACATGGGCTTCCTTGCGTTCTCCGCTTATTGCACCAACAGGACAGACCCTTGCGCATGCAGTGCATCCGACGCAATTGGCTTCTATGATGAAATATTCCATCAGATCCCTGCATTTTCCGGCCGGACATTTTTTTGCAGTAACATGAGCTTCATACTCATCCCTGAAATTTTCAAGTGTTGACAGGACCGGGTTCGGGGAACTCTGGCCGAGTCCGCACAGGGAGGTGTCCTTTATTACATGGCACATGTTTCTCAGACGGTCAAGATCTGCCGGTACTCCCTTGCCCTTTGTTATATGTTCAAGGAGTTCATGCATCCTTTTGTTGCCGATACGGCACGGGGAACATTTGCCGCAGGATTCCTCCACTGTAAATTCCAGGAAAAATTTTGCAACCGAAACCATGCAGTCATCCTCGTCCATAACAATAAGTCCTCCCGATCCCATCATTGATCCCGCTGCTATGAGGTTGTCAAAATCTATCGGAGTATCCAGATGTTTTTCAGTCAGACATCCTCCGGAAGGACCGCCGGTCTGGGCAGCCTTGAACTTCTTTCCGTTCCTGATGCCACCCCCGATCTCGGTTATCACTTCACGAAGGGTGGTTCCCATCGGGACTTCAATAAGTCCCACATTATTTATTTTCCCTGCCAGGGCAAAGACTTTTGTTCCCTTGGATTTTTCGGTTCCAATGCTGCTGAACCATTCCGCACCTTTCAGAATTATCGGTGATATACAGGCAAGAGTCTCCACATTATTGACAATCGTGGGCTGGTTTCTGAAGCCTGATACAGCCGGGAAGGGCGGTTTTACGGTTGGTTCGCCGCGGTCGCCTTCCATTGAGTGGATGAGGGCGGTTTCCTCGCCGCACACGAATGCTCCTGCACCATATTTTATTTCGATGTCGAAACTGAAGTTGCTGCCCAGAATATTCCTGCCGAGCAGTCCGTATTCCCTTGCCTGTCTGAGGGCGGTGTTCAGCCGGGCTACTGCCAGGGGATATTCTGCCCGTATATAGATCAGACCCTTGTCAGCTTCAATTGCATATCCGCATATAGCCATTGCTTCAAGTACCGCATGAGGGTCGCCTTCCAGAATGGAGCGGTCCATGAAAGCCCCGGGGTCACCCTCATCGGCATTACAGACTACATATTTTTCATCCGATTTGTTGTTAAAGGCGATTTCCCATTTTGTACCGGTGGGAAATCCTCCTCCGCCACGGCCCCTCAGTCCCGAATCCTTGACTGTTTTAATAACATCGAGAGGTTTCATTTTTGTAAGAGCCACTCCGAGAGCTTCATAAGCGTCGTGTGCAATTGCATCATCAATGTTTTCAGGATCTATTATGCCGCAGTTCCTCAGAACCACTCTCAGCTGCTTGCGGAAGGGTGATAATTCTTTTTCCGTGCTGAGCATTTTTTCTGAACCGGGATCGGTGAATAAAAGTCTTTCTACCTTTCTCCCCTTCATGATGTGCTCGCTTACAATATCCCGTACATCATCAGGCTTAACACCGGTGTAAATGATGTTGCCGGGCATTATTTTAATATTTGGACCCATGCTGCAAAGACCCATGCAGCCGGTTTTTACAACAGTAACATCATTTTCGAGGGCATTTGCCTCAAGTTCAAGTTTCAAATTATCGAGTAATGCATCCCCCTGATCGCCTGTGCATCCGGTTCCTCCGCATACCATAATCTGTATTCTCTCTTTTGTCATGGTTTTCCTCTGTGGGTGGTTTTATTAAATTGAACGGTAATTAGCAGGAAGGATTCCGTCTGTAAGCTCCCCGTTCTTGATATATTTCTCAATGATCTCATCTGCCCTGATCTTGTCAACATTTCCGAAAACTACTGCTTCCCTGTCCGGAAGACAAACCTCAACGGTAGG
The DNA here is from genome assembly GCA_012522155.1 of Bacteroidales bacterium. Classification (GTDB taxonomy): domain Bacteria; phylum Bacteroidota; class Bacteroidia; order Bacteroidales; family VadinHA17; genus LD21. The sequence continues at coordinate 5,088 of JAAYKX010000186.1, read as the reverse complement.
TTCAGCAAAACTGTATCCCATGTCACCTGCATGTATAACAGCTGCTTCAATATTCCGCTTTTCAAGCTCTTCCCTGAAAAACTCATAAATGGTTTTTGCTCCGGATGCAAGTCCGCTTGTTCCCATATGAACCCGGATCCGAATTTTTTTCTGTCCGTAAAGTCTTTCACGGACTTCCTTCTTGTGCTTACTTAATTCGGCAGGGGAATTAATTTTTGGCATAATAATCTGATTTATTGCTTTTTATAATACGTTTGCATAAAATGTTAAATCATCGCGCACAAAAATAGTAATTTTATTGTTAAAAAAATAACATTGTTATTAAAATAACAATAATTAATCCTGTTTTTATGCTAAAGTATTTTTCATCTGTACCCCTCGGCTGAAATTCGGAACTTTCCTTCCATCCCCGCCATATGCCGGAAAATGGTTTGGATCATCAGAGTCAGGTTAATTTGTGCAGCGAAATTAATGCAAAAATATTATGTTTGAAAACTGTGGGAAAAATAATAAAGGACAGTTCTTAATTTTTAATTTTACGACGGTAAAATCATTACTTGAAACACATAAAATTCTAAACATGAAAAACAATTTCCTGAAAGGAGTATTTATTCTTATACAGACATTTTTCCTTGTCCTGGGCGGTCAGCTTACAGCACAGATGCCCGGGTGGAATCTGAACCAGGTTGCAGTTACCGGATGGCTTGATGACAACCATTATCTTTTCAGAACATTTGATTCCGGCAATAAAACCGTTATTCAAAGTGTTGATATACGAAACGGCAAAAGCACCGTGATCAGCCTGCCCGTGACAGCGCGGGAGCTTCTTGAAAAATCTCTTCCGGCAGGAATGCAGGCTGAACCGGATGATATTGTCAGTCCTGACAATTCAGCCCTGATAAGAGTCATTGACAATGATCTGTATTATTTCAGGAAAGGCGACAGGGAATTCCGCAGACTGACAAGTGACAATGCCCCGGAGGTGAATGTTAGATATTGTGATGACGGAAGCAAAATTGCATATACACGCAACAGGGATCTTTATGTGTATGATCTGGTGAATTTTAAAGAAACAAGACTGACTCATGATGCTTCAGACCGCGTTTATAACGGATATGCTTCATGGGTTTATATGGAAGAAATACTGGGCAGGGCAAGCCGTTATGCAGCATTCTGGTGGTCCCCTGACGGATCAAGGATAGCATATCTGAGGACCGACGAGAGTGATGTTCCTCTTTTTACACTTAACAGGCTTGATGAGCCTGATGGTATTCACGGGATCCTTGAGCAGGTGCCTTATCCGAAAGCAGGCGATCCCAATCCGAAGGTCAGGATGGGAATTGCAGACATAGCCACTGCAGAAACGGTATGGCTCAGGACTGACTATTCCCTGGATCAGTATATTGCCTGGCCGTTCTGGACACCGGACAGCAGAAAACTGGCAGTTCAGATACTGAACCGCGACCAGAACGACCTCAGGATAATACTTGCCGACCCTGCCACGGGCGACTTTCAGCAGATCTACAATGAATCGAGGAGAACCTGGGTTGAATTCAGGGAAGACATATATGTGATGAAAAACGGTTCAGGCTTTATTATCAGAAGTTTCAGGAATGACTGGGAGAATCTCTATTTTTACGGATGGGACGGTATGCTGAAGGCACAGCTCACAGATTCTGATTTCAGGGTTAATTCAGTCCTGCGTGTTGATGAGGACCAGAAAACTGTTTATTTTACAGCAACAGGTCAGGAATCAACTGATAATCATGCCTGGAGGGTGAGTCTTGACGGAAAGAACCTTGTCAGACTGACAAGTGGTGAAGGCAGTCATAATATAAGTATTTCCCCAAAGGGTAGTTATTATATTGATACCTGGAACAGTCTTTCGGACCCCGGATCAATAATAGCATACAACAGAAGGGGAAAGGAGATACGGGAAATACACAGGCATGGAAAGCCTTCCTTTGATCCCGCAAAAAATGTCCGTTCGGAGATGATCAGGATCCCGACATCTGACGGCTTGTTCAATATGCCGGCCATTATAAGCTATCCGCTTAATTTTGATCCTGAGGAAAAGTATCCGGTAGTGTTTACTATCTATGGCGGACCGGATTCCAGGAATGTATATAACAGGTGGCAGGGAAATGATCCGTCATGGTATGCACAAAACGGAATAATAACATTCACGGTGGATCACCGGGGATCGGGACAGTTCGGCAGAAAGGGCCTGGATTATCTTTACCGCTCCCTTGGCAGCTGGGAGTTGCTTGATTATGCCGATGCGGTAAAATGGCTGAAGACAAAATCATTTGCCGACCCTTCAAGAATTGGAATGACTGGAAGTTCATACGGAGGATACATGACCTGTATGGCTCTTACCTGGGGAGCAGATTACTGGACTCACGGTTTTGCAGGTTCTTCAGTGACCGACTGGAGGCTTTATGACAATATTTATACGGAAAGGTTTATGGATACCCCGGGTGATAATCCGGAAGGCTACAGGCAGGGCTCGGTATTAACATGGGCGGGAAATTACAGGGGAAAGCTTTATATGACACACGGTGATATGGATGATAATGTTCATATGCAGAATACCATACAGCTTATTTCAAAATTGCAGGACGAGGGAAAGGATTTCCGTTTTATGCTCTATCCCAACGGCAGGCATGGCTGGGGAGGACAAAAACGCCTTCATCTGAGAAATGAGGAATATAATTTCTGGCTTGACAGTTTTTTTGGCAATCAGTAAACCGGGATTAACAGAGCAGGCTTATGAAGAAGAAAATATCCCTTTTGTTATTTTTACTGCATTTGTCAGTACTGCCTGTATTTTCCGCTGATATTGGCGAAAACAGGCTGAGATCAGTAGATCTGTACATTCTCCTTTCGCGTCTGGATCTTGACAGACCGGAACTTGGAGCAGTAAAGACATCTTATGGAAATCCGGCAATTGTTGCCCGGGAATTGCTTAAATATTATAAGTCACGTACATCACCCGGGTATGCTGCCGGTCTCCGCGGAAAAGATGAAGACCGGGCGGGAGTTGATGAGGAATATGCCCGGGAATGGTGCAGTCAGTTCATTGACCGTACAAAAAAGAATCCCGGTGGCGGTGATGACCATAAGAATGCATGGAGGTCCGTTGAAACGGGAATCAGAGCCTGTTCCCGGACCGCTCTTTTTCAGTATTTTATTGATTCACCCCATTTCAATGCGGAAGTGCTGGTGGCCTTTCTCAACAGTATGTATGATTATGCCGCTTACCTGATGACAGAGGACGGAAATAACAGCGGCCGGACACTCATGGAAGCTGAAGGCCTGGCCTGTACAGCCATTTTCTTTCCTGAATTCCGGGAATCTGAAATATGGCGTGAAGAAGCTTTCAGAATCATGTCTGTTCAAAACTGATAAAAATCCACTGTCCCATAATAAATTCCTCATCAATTTATGCTTAAGTTTATTATATTGGAGCAGAAATTAATCCAGCAAATATGATTACAGGGATACTCAGGGAGGTGGCCGGTGAAAAAAGGGTAGCCATGCTCCCGGGCGAAGCAGCTCTCCTTAAAAAACTAGGCCCTGAGGTAATTATAGAAAAAAATGCCGGTCTTAATGCCTTTTCGGCTGATGAGGAATATTTAAAAGTGGAAGTTCCCTCATTTTCCAGACAGGAGATTTTTTCCAGATCTGATCTTATTATTTCCGTCAATCCCGTTCCGGAAAGTGATATAGACCTGTGTCGTGAGGGACAGGTACTCTGCTCGGTTGTCAATGTGGCTGAAAACAGTGAATGGCTCGGGAAGGCCAGGTCGGCTGGACTGACTGTGCTGGCCCTTGATATCATTCCCCGGACCACGCGGGCCCAGGCTATGGATATTCTTTCATCGATGGCAACGGTATCGGGTTACAAGGCTGTTCTTGATGCAGCTAACCGCCTGCCGGCTTTTTTCCCCATGTTCATGTCGGCTGCCGGTACAATAAAGCCGGCCAGAATGCTGATCCTCGGTGCCGGAGTGGCGGGATTGCAGGCTTTGGCCATTGCCAGGAAGCTGGGTGCGGTTGTTGAAGTCTTTGACGTCAGGTCTGCAGTGAGGGAGGAGGTGGAAAGCCTTGGAGGCAGGTTTGTTGAAGTGGAAGGTGCGACAGAAGATGAATCTGCCGGAGGTTATGCCGTTGAGCAGACTGAGGAATTCCGGGTGAAACAGCGGGAACTTATTCAGCAACGTGCAATTGCAGCGGATGTTGTCATTGCAAGTGCACAGATACCGGGTAAAAGGGCACCGCTGTTGCTGTCCGGCGAGACGGTCAGTTCCATGAAACCCGGATCAGTGATCATTGACCTTGCGGCTTCAACAGGTGGAAATTGTGAACTTACCGAGAACGGGAAAACGATCAATGTTAACGGTGTTGAAATAGTCGGAAAATCCGATTATCCTTCCGGAATGCCGGCTGATGCCAGCAAGATGTTTGGAAACAACATTGTCAGCCTGATGAAAATATTACTCGACAAGGACGGTAACCTGGTACTTGACATGGAGGATGAAATCATCCGGGGAACCATTGCAGTTCATGCAGGTGAATATGTAAGTGACAGAGCCAGGCAATTGTTAAATATCAAATAGGTCAATATATGGAAAATGTACTGGGTTTCTTCTTGCAGCACAGGGAAGCAATTTTCATTGTCATCCTTTCTGTTTTTCTGGGAATAGAAGTAATAAGCCATGTTCCCGCAATCCTTCATACACCACTTATGTCGGGGGCCAATGCCATTCACGGAGTTGTCATAATAGGGGCAATCATTGTAATGGGACATGCTGATACGACAGGGTCCATGATACTTGGATTTCTGGCTGTCGTACTTGGTACCCTGAACGTTGTCGGCGGATTTGTTGTAACCGACAGAATGCTTGAAATGTTCAAAAAGAAGAAATAGTTTTCTGAAAATTTTTTAACCCCGGCGGAATGAATGAATTAAGCCTGTTTCCCTATGGTATCTCAATACTGGAGATTATTTACCTTGTTTCTTCTGTTCTCTTTATACTGGGTTTGAAGATGCTCAGTCATCCCCTTTCTGCACGAAGGGGAAAT
>JAAYKX010000185.1 GCA_012522155.1 Bacteroidales bacterium | reverse complement strand
ATCCTGCCGGGTGGTCACGAGAGTATCTGGTCCGGCGGTAACGAGGGTATCCTGCTTGGCTGTCACGAGGGTATCCTGCCGGGTGGTCACGAGGGTTTCATATCTGGCAGTCAGGGAGTCAGTAATAGAATTAATTTTCTGGGATAACAGAGTAGCAGTAATGAGCATCACAGAGAACATTACAAGTAACCGTTTTTCTTTAATAAAATACAACTTAAATGTTATTTTTGTACTGTTTTTATGTGACGTCATTATGTCGGCAGTAAAACTATTAAAAAAACGTGAACTAAATATGTGCCCTGTTTATAAAAACAGCAAACATCATTCCTTTTACATATATAGTACCGTCTTATTGCTGTTTCTCATATTAAATCCATGCATTGCTTCGGGACCGGAGTCGGAAGCAGCGAAAAAATGGGTAATTGTACTTGATCCCGGGCATGGCGGCCGTGACCCCGGGGCTCTTGGTTCGTTCAGTCAGGAAAAGAATATCAACCTGGCAATTGCCCTTAAAACCGGGGAATATCTTATAAAAAACCTTGAAAATGTAAAGGTGGTATATACACGGGTTGATGATTCAACCGTGGATCTGCTTGACAGGCCCCAGATTGCAAACAGAAACAAGGCTGACCTTTTTATTTCCATACATGCAAACTGGGCAAAGAATAAAAACGTTTCTGGAACGGAATCCTTTATCATGGGTCTGGCAAAAGATGAAGACAACCTGGCTGTGGCCATGAAGGAAAACGAGGTAATCCTCCTGGAGGATGATTATTCAGAAAGATATCAGGGCTTTGATCCAAAATCGCCTGAATCCTATATCATCTTTACCCTGATGCAGAACGTATTCCAGAAGCAAAGTACGGATCTCGCCATGAAAATACAGAACCAGTTCAGGGAGAGGGCAAACAGAAATGACAGGGGAGTCAAGCAGGCCGGTTTCTGGGTTCTTTTCAACACCACCATGCCCGCTGTACTTATTGAAACCGGATTTATCACCAATGCTGCCGAGGAAAGATATCTCAACTCCACTGAGGGACAGGAATATCTGGCTTCTGCAATATTCAGGGCATGCAGGGATTACATTAACAGTATTGACAAAATGAGTAACTTCGGTATGGCTGAAAAAGAAGAAAACGGGAAACAGCCGTCTGTTTCTGCCGCTACCGTTATTTCTGCTGATCCCGGTACTGTTGTTTCTGCTGATGCCGGTTCTGCAGGTTCTGTTGTTTCTGCTGAAGCCGCTACCGTTATTTCTGCTGATGCCGGAAATAACGAAATCATTTTCATGGTTCAGGTTGCATCCGCTTCCGCCAGGACTGAAATCAGTCCTGCCAGCTTCAGAGGCCTTACCGATATTATTGAAATCCATTCCCAGGAACGGTATAAATATGCAACGGGCAGATTCGGGGAATATGCCGATGCTGTAAAATACAGGAGGCAGATTGAACAGATCTATCCCGATGCATTTGTGATTGCATTAAAAAATAACAAAATATTACCTTTACAACAGGCACTCGACCTGAAAAGGAAGAAATAAAACAAGCATCAGTAATGAAAATCTCACATGAAGTTAAAGTAGGAGCAGTAACACTGCTGACCATAGCTGTTTTTATCTGGCTCTTCAATTTTCTTAAAGGGAAGGATTACCTCAGGAAAACAGCTTACTACTATAGTGTTTTCGATGATATCGGCGGTCTTTCCGAATCAAGTCCGGTAGAAATAAACGGTTTCAAGGTAGGAGTTGTTCAGGCAGTTAAACTGCTTGACCGTACAAGCGGAAAACTGCTTGTTGAATATTCGGTAAGCAATGATTTCAGCCTTCCTGTAAATTCTGTCGCTGAAATAGTACCGGTTTCCATCATTGCCGGAATGAAAGTGCAGTTCCTGATCGGAGACGGTCCCGGCTTTTACAGGGCAGGAGACACAATTCCCGGAAAACTCACAAAATCCATTATTGTCAGCATAGAAGAGGAATTCGGACCTGTCAAGGACAAGCTGCTGTCCCTGGTGACTGCCCTGGATTCTGTTGCTGCTTCAGTCGACAAGATGCTGGATCCTGAATTCAAAAACAATATTGAAGGAATTGTGTCAAATCTCAGCACCACCACCGGCAGTATGAATGAAATAATCAGAACAAGGGAAGCGGATCTTAAAAATACTATTGCCAATCTGTCCGCTTTCGCACAAATGCTTTCAGACAATTCAGCCAACATAAGCGGGGCTTTAAATAATCTCAGGCAGATAAGCGATACTGTTGCCGATTCCGGTCTCAATGCTTCCCTTGCCTCACTCAGCACCAGCCTGGCTGAGGCATCGGAGATCCTTGAAAAGCTTAATGAGGGTAAAGGAAGTGCCGGACAATTACTTACTGATGAATCACTGTATGCAAACCTGTCAGCGAGCCTGGAAAGTCTGAACCTGCTTCTGGAGGATATGAAAGCGAATCCAAAAAGATATGTACATTTTTCCTTGTTTGGGAAAAAAAATATTCCGGCAGAATGAGCGAAAATTGAAAAATTCGCACTATCTTATCCCGCGAAATAGATGTGAAGTCATGTGGTAATAATCCACAATCTTGCTTAACAGTCTTTTGATTGTTAAATTGTATTTGTAAGGAATTGGTATGCACTACCAATATGGCTATGCTATGCATAACTGACTGATTAACTATAGTTTATAAGACAAAATTATTTTTGTGAATTTAAGTTACTGAAGTATAAAACCATATAATCTTTTTGACAAAATCAAGTCAAAATAATTTTTTTTTTAAGTTTTTTTTTTACAAATATTGCTTAAGAAATGAGCTTGAATACGTCCTTATAAAAACAACCTGTCTAAATGAACAAAACACATCACGATGTCTGGAATAACTGTCTGCAGATTATAAGGGATATAATACCTTCGATCAGTTATAAAACATGGTTTGAACCAATTGTACCTCTCAAACTGGAAAATAACATTCTAACCATTCAGGTTCCCAGTCCGTTCTTTTACGAGTATCTGGAAGAACAGTACATTGATATCCTCCGCAAGACCCTCAGGAGGGAGATTGGTATTGATGCAAAACTGGAATATAATGTAGTAATGGAGAATGCGAGCTACTCTGACGGAAAACCATATACAGTAAAATATCCCTCACAAAACAAAACAGATCTTCACAACAAACCCGTTCAGGTTCCCTTTGATGTCACACAGACTTCAATCAAGAATCCTTTTGTGATACCAGGTATCAAGAAGCTTCATTTTGATCCGAAGCTTAATCCGGATTACAATTTCAACAATTTCGTGGAAGGGGAATGCAACAGGCTTGCACGATCTGCAGGAATTGCCGTCGGAAACAATCCCGGCGGAACAGCTTTCAATCCTCTTATGGTTTACGGGGATTCAGGTCTGGGCAAAACCCATCTCGTACAGGCAATCGGTATACTTGTCAAGGAAAAGCATCCCGAAAAAACAGTTCTGTATGTCAATGCCAATAAATTTCAGACCCAGTTTGTTGAATCGGTAAGAAACAACAATAAAAATGATTTCCTTCATTTTTATCAGATGATAGACGTGCTCATCCTGGATGATGTTCATGAATTTGGAGGAAAGGAGAAAACACAGGATACTTTTTTCCATATTTTCAACCATCTTCATCAGTCGGGCAAGCAACTGATACTGACCTGTGACAAACCTCCCGTCGACCTTCAGGGAATGGAACAGAGGCTGCTTTCAAGATTTAAGTGGGGTCTGCAGGCCGATCTTCAGAAGCCGGACTATGAGACCAGGCTGGCAATACTCAAAAAGAAAGCCTATAATGACGGTATAGAGCTTGCGGACGAGATCTTTGAATATCTTGCAGCCAATATTTCAAACAACATCCGGGAACTTGAATCTGTGCTTATTTCACTTTATGCACAGTCAACCCTTAACCGGAAGGAAATCACCCTTGACCTTGCACGTATGATGGTCGAAAAGCTGGTAAGTTCTTCGAGAAAAGAAATCACTATCGATTATATTCAGAAAATCGTCTGTGATTATTACAAGATACCTGTTGATGTTATCCAGGGAAAAACCAGGAAAAGGGAAATTGTTCAGGCCCGTCAGATCTCCATGTATTTTTCCAAGAATCTCACAAAAGCTTCCCTTGCAAGTATTGGCTCCCACATTGGAGGCAAAGATCACGCAACCGTTCTGCATGCCTGTAAAACAGTCAACAATCTCATTGATACCGATAAGCATTTCCGAAATCAGATTAATGAAATTGAAAAGAAACTTAAAGTCTAAAAAATGAACAAGAGGCATTTCTCAGAAAAATTCTATGAGAAATACGGGAACAGGAATGACAGGCCTGTTCTTTTTTTCTCTCCCGGCAGAGTCAATCTTATCGGAGAACATACCGACTATAACGGGGGGTATGTATTGCCCTGTGCCCTTAATTACGGAACTTACCTTCTGCTCAGAAAGACCAGCGAAAAATTATTAAGGTTCAGCACACTTAATTTTAATGAAGATGCGGAAACGGTCATTAATGGTCTTTTCAGGAAAAAGGATAAAAGCTGGATCAACTACCCTCTCGGGGTAATGAATGAATTTATAAAAAGAGGAACTGACATATCGGGTCTGGACCTCCTGTATTATGGCGATGTGCCTAATGCTGCAGGCCTCTCCTCTTCAGCATCGATCGAAATGGTAACAGCCGTTGCACTTAATGAACTTTTCAGCACCGGATTCACCACTCTCGAAATGGTTAAAATGTGTCAGAAGGCAGAAAATGAATTCGTGGGAATGAATTGCGGCATTATGGATCAGTTTGCCGTAGGATTCGGAAAGAAGGACCATGCCATATTCCTCAACTGTGACAGCCTTGATTACGAAAATGTACCGGTCATACTGGAAGACTGTTCCCTGATAATCACAAATACCAATAAAAAACGCGGACTGACCGATTCAAAATACAATGAAAGAAGGTCGGAGTGTGAGAAGGCAGTTGAGCTTCTTCAGTCGTACAGGACTGTAAAAAACCTCAGTGAACTGAATACAACAGACCTCCCGTATCTGCATAAGTATATCAGTGATCCTGTTGTGCTGAAAAGGGCAAAACATGTAATCAGTGAAAACGGCCGTGTTCAGGAAGCGGTAAAAGTGCTTAAGGAAAATAATCTTACCCGTTTCGGGGAGCTTATGAACCTCTCCCATGACTCACTAAGGGATGATTATGAAGTAACCGGTCCTGAGCTTGATACTCTTGTTTATGAAGGCAGGAAACTTCCCGGGGTAATAGGGACACGGATGACCGGGGCAGGATTCGGGGGATGTACTGTTTCCATAGTAAAAACGGGAGATACAAGGAATTTCATGGCAAAACTGGCCAGGGTCTATACAGAAATAACCGGACTGATTCCGGATTTTTATAAGCCTGCCATTGGCAATGGAGCCAGGAAACTTTCATTTTAAAAGTACGGTCCTTTATTTTCCCTGTCTGAATCTTTTCCGGTCAGTCTCCCTGACACAGCTGACTCCAAGGGTTTCACTGCGTTCGAAACCCGGAGAGACACGAAGCATTATCTGTGTCCGGTCAAGGGGCTGAGGTCCGCCGGGTATATAAGGGTTTTCCGGCGCGGGCCTGTGGAAACTGCCTCCCCTGATTATTATGAAATAGTTTGAACCGTTGAAATACATATCGTTTGTCATTTGCCAGACATTTCCAACCATGTCCATCACTCCAAACGGGCTCTGCCCTTTGGGAAAAGCATCGACAGGAGTGGACCTTTCAAATGCATTGTTACAATATGTTGCATGAAATTCATTTCCCCATGGCCACTTCCGCATATCGGTCCCCTGTGCTGCCAGCTGCCATTCAGCCTCTGACGGAAGCCGTTTTCCGGCCCATTTCGCATAAGCCAGTGCGTCCTCATAACTGATATAAACAACCGGATATTTATCCTGACCCTGCTTATATATTCCTGATGACCAGTGTCTCAGATAGCGTGTGGTATCAGCAGGACGGTAGCCTGTCCGTAATATGAACTCATAATACTCGGCATTTGTTACCGGGTATCTGTCTATCAGGAAGGTGTCGACCGTCACCCTCCTGCCGCCGGTTTCGGGATAGGGAATAAATTCATCATACGCCCTTACATCAAATTCAAATATGCTTTCAGGAATAAGAATCATACCGGGAGATATTTCAAGAGCCCCGGCAGTTTTGTCTGTCCTGTTTACAGGCCAGGGTCTGCCGCCGCTGACATTTATTATATTTTCATCCCTAAGTATATCGTTCTCAGTCAGTTGAATCACTATTTTTCCCTCAAAGCGGCCAAAAAGGTTTATCAGGCTTATAATTGTATCCCCTTTAAACTTCAGTTCCCTCTTTTCAGTATTATATGAGGGATTCCCCTTCCAGACTGTGATTATTCCCTGTCCGGGTGAGTTTATGCTTATTGAATCACCACCTTTCAGTTCCGATCTCAGAATATCCGGAAACTCTGCAATACAGTCAACGGATCCCTCCCTCCTTGTCCCGGCCCACACCGGCGGCCATGCATCAGCCATTACACCGGCATATACTTTACCGTTCATTTTCACTGTTTCAAGATTGTCATGATTCCATAATGACACATAGTGGTAATCTTCCTGTCCGGAAACTTCAAACAGCGGACCATTATGGCCTTCAGGACGCAAATTGAGAACAGTATATATCGTTTTGCCTTCCGAATGCCATCTGTTGACAAAGATGTTGTCAGCTGAGGTCTCAATGAGGGGTGTCCAGTTTTTATCAGTAAATACATCATTATTCTGCCTGAGCAGGAAGGTTGTCCTGGCAAGAAACTCCTTGTCTGTATCATAATCATCATTTCTTCCACCGGGCCGGAACATATTAAGTTCCGTACCATAACCGTTGAAAAAAGAGACTGCTATTTCACGGTGAAGAATATCCTCTCCCACGTCACATACCCTGAAAATTGCATATTCGGGTTTTATAAGCTTGCTGAGATTGAGTTCCGGACTCATAAAAATTGAATTATGAATCCTGCCTGAAATAATACCCTGCATTTCTTTCACACCGGCCATGCCATCCGGATACATTACCACACCGCTTCGTATACTGTCAGCGGCAGCCTGCAGCCACTCACCACCGGCAGCTGATTCCGTTTCCAGTATGACCCCGTCGGCTTCAAGATCCATGATAAGCGAAGTCATTCCCTTGTGGTGATCTTCTTTCTCCATGTCACGGGGATTATAGGCAAAAAAGAATCTGGTGCCATAGGAACGGCCCAGGTTTACAAAATTCCGTAACTGCGGGATTCCCCCGGGAAGATCCCTGTACATATCCTGCTGGCTTCTCCTGTCGAGCCCCAGCCTGGGCCATGTCGCACATAAACCGTAAACATCCGGCCAGCCGAAGTCCCCGATGGATTTCTTCAGAAGTTCCGGATAGGTATATTTGCCTGTCTGACTGTCATAAAACTCCCTGTCCCAGGCCATCTGAAGGATAATAAGATAACTGTTCCTGATCCAGGCAAGATCGCTTCTTTTATATAGTGAATCATCAAAGCTGTCCAGGTCAAACAAATATTTCTCCCTGAACATCATTTGGATCCCTTTCTGCCATTCACCACTGTAAAGGCAGTTATAAATTTTATAGTGAACAACTCCTCCCGGAGGCAGGACTGTTTCGTACCTTCCGGCCACTGCATCCTCTGTTCCTGTTCTCCGGGCAAGAGCGCAAACCGAAAGATTACCGGCTGAAAATGAAGAATAACCCAGTTCCCATGCATTATCCGGAAGCATCACACCAACAGGCCTGCGTCCGGGTCTGAACAGGTGTGCCCTCGCCGGTCCGGGTGGTCCGAAGCCCGTAATATATACAGCCGATCTGTCCTCACCGTAGGGAACCACATTGGAGACTCTCAGGGTGTCATTTCCGGTATTGGTAAAACTAAGACCGCATATCCAGTCAGGATCAGAGAATCCCGGAATTCTAAAGCTGACTTGCAGTTTGTTTTTAAGCAGCTGTAAAAATACAGAATCAGTTTTTATTGCCTGCTGATCTGCAGAGCTGTAATACTTCCCGTTACAGTGAAAACTATATAATGGTCTGGGAATATCAGGATTAAGAACAGTACTGTCGGATAAATAAATCCTTCCGGTTATCAGTCCTCTCGTTGCTTCAATACCTATCTGTCCTATCTCCTGGGAATAAAGAGACAGAGGGAAAAAAAGAAGCAGGTATAAAAATAAATGAAGATATCCTGTAAGTGATGTTAAATATTGAGAATGATGTTTCAGCATCTTGACTCCGCGTTTCAGAATTGTTAAACTGCTAATTTTCAAATATAAAATTTAAACATTAAATTAATTGAATAAAACAGTATTTCCGCTTGAAAAAAAATATTTCCTCACAGTAATCCGGGCCAAAAAGCTTAATAATAAGCTTTTAATTTGTTTTTTCGACAAATTTGTTATATATTGTACGGTCTTTTCTGATTCAGATTAAAGGATGTCCGGAATAGTCAGAATATTAAAATGTTTAGTATTATTCGGTTCAATTGCGCTAATGGTGGGTTGTGCTTCATCAAAGCAGAATCCCTATCATAAAAAAAGGACTGAACCCGTAAAAAAGGTCAATCCTCAGCAACTGGGCAGAAACAGGTATTACTATTCTCCGAGCTATCAGAAGAAGCTGATGAGAAATTACAAGAAAAAGAAAAAGTATTAAAGTCATTCATCACAAACGAATTTCAGGCCGTCATGGGCCAGGAAGATGCCCGGAGGCAATTCCCGGCTGACCTCTTCATGAAGGCCCATCTGATGACTTATATGTATTAAAAAAGCTTTTCTTGGTGATATCTCCCTGATAAAATCAAGTGCTTCCCTGAGGCAGAAGTGTGAAATATGTTTTTCTTTGCGCAACGCATTAATGACCAGGCATTTCACTCCTATCAGCTTTTCCTTGCTTTCCTGGGGAATATAATTGGCATCTGTGATATAGGCAAAATCGCCGGTCCGGAATCCGTAAATCTCCAGACGATGATGCATAACCCTTATTGGAATAATTTCAATTCCTTTTATTTTGAAACTGTGATCAGTTATGGTATTAAGTCTCATCCTGGGTATTCCGGGATGCCGGTAGTCTGCAAAAACATATGAAAATTCACTTTTCACCGCTTCCTGTACCCGCTCTTCGGCATAAATATCCACAGCATCCTGGCTTTTATAATTAAAAGCCCTTACATCATCCATTCCCGCAATATGATCCTTGTGCTCATGTGTCAGGATTATGGCATCCAGTTTTTTTACATTTTCCCTGAGCATCTGCTGCCTGAAATCGGGTCCTGCATCAAAAAGCAGATAAATTCCGTTCTTTTCAAGCAGAAGGGAGGTCCGCAGCCTTTTATCATGCGGATCATCAGACAGACAAGTATTACAATCACAGGCAATCACAGGAACTCCCTGGGATGTGCCAGTTCCTAGGAAAGTAATCTTCACAACAGATCAATTTACAGGCAAACCTATATTAAAAATCAATAACAACAAACCGAAAGAACCTGTTTTTAACCAATTCCCTGTTTTATCCTCTCACCATAAATTTTGTATATTTGATAAACTTATGAGTTTTGAAAGCTAAACTTTATCTTCTTCCGGTCACTCTCGGCGGAAATGATCTCAGGATGGTAATTCCTGACAGGGTGCTTGAAATGACAAAACGCCTCAGATACTTTGTGGTTGAGGATATACGAAGTGCAAGGAGGTATCTCAGGACTGTCGACAATAAATTTCCGCTTGATGAAATCCGTTTTTTTGAACTGAATGAACACACCCGTGATAATGATATAGAGCATTATCTTGATCCGGTCCTGAATGGTTCGGATATGGGGCTGATGAGCGAGGCCGGAATGCCCGGAATTGCTGATCCGGGCTCACGGCTCATTGCAATTGCTCACAGGAAGATGATCCCCGTGGTTCCTCTATCCGGCCCCTCCTCTGTTCTCCTGTCCCTTATATCATCAGGACTGAATGGTCAGAAATTCGTGTTTCACGGATATCTTCCCGTCAAACCGGCTGACAGGGCTTCAAAATTAAAGGAGCTTGAAAGAAGTGCCGGAAAAGGATATTCCCAAATCTTTATTGAAACGCCATACAGAAACAACAGGATGCTTGACACAATCCTGAGTGTATGCAAAAATGATACTCTGCTTTGTATAGCAGCAGACCTTACCCTTCCGACGGAATTCATCAGAACGATGAAGATATCGGAATGGAAAAACAGCAGACCTGATCTGAACAGGAGGCCTGCTGTTTATGTTATGCAATAATCCTTTACAGGAATATCACCTTTATTCGGTTACAAAAATTATACTGTCCAGTTCTACTTCAAACAAAAGCGGGGTGTAATCACGGTAAGCCAGACTGGAAGGAATGAGTAACATTGCCTTCCCTCCCTTTTTCATCCGCATCACTCCTTCGTCAAAACCGGGAATTGCCCAACCAATTCCGACAGGAAAGGCTAAAGGTCCTCTTCCTTCATTTGAATCAAATATCCTTCCATCCAGAAGATAACCTGTATAGTTTATAAAAACCGAATCGCCTTTCAAAGGGTTCATACCGTTTCCGATAACTATATCCAGATAATACAGGCCGCTTTCCGATTTTTCAAAATCCAGATCGGGATTACCACCGAGATAATTCATTATTTGCTGCTCCTCTTCCTTCTCCCATTTTTCATGTTTCGATGCCAGGCTGCAGGAAGCAAAAAACACTGCAGCTGTGAACATGGTGAATACCATTATTTTTCTCATTATTAAATTCATTTATATTAATCGTGGTTATTGTAATCTCAATTATTTATTTTTTCAACTTTTACCTCATATACAATAACAGACCTTGCGGGTATCCTTTTCCCATCGCCCTTAAGTCCGAAAGCCAGGTGCGGTGGTATGATCAGAATGGCCTCACCACCGTTTTTCAACATCCTCAGGCCCTGGTCAAGTCCCGCGGGAATATCGGTCCTGCCAAGCACAATCTCCTCAACACCGTCTTCATCCGATGAGTAGCAAGGCGTACCGTCAATAAGCGAACAATTATATTCCATCCGTATCCGGTCATTATCAAACAGAAAGTTGCCTTCACCCCCGGAATTTACCTGGTACCACAGGCCGGAAGAACTCTCACTCATATCAAGGTCTCTTCTTTCTATATAACTTTCAATCCTTTCCCTGTCTTTCCGGATAAGATGCCTGTTGAGTTCAGCCATTTCCTTTTTATCCGGAAGGTTTTTCTTTCTGTTTTTATCCGTAGCCTGGCTGCAGGAAAACATGCCTGCAAGGAATATGCCAAATATCAACAGTCTGAGTATCACCTGGAATTATTATTATTAAAATATTCGAAATTTTCTTCCAGTACCTTCCTGAAATATCTGATTGAGTTTTCGAGTGTTCCCCTGAATTCGCCACCCGAAGCATTCAGATGTCCTCCGCCCGAAAAAAAACGCGAGGCAAATTCATTTGTGGGAAAATCCCCCTTTGATCTGAGTGATAATTTTACGAATCCATTTTTTTCAACAAAAAAAACTGAAAATATGATTCCCTTAATTGACAATGGCAGATTCACAAAACCTTCAGTATCTCCTTTCACATATCCGTATGATTCAAGATCTGCTTTTGAAAGCCAGATATATGCAGTATGATATTCATGAAGGATCACCATCCTTTCATTCAGGGTAAAACCCTGAAGCCTCAGTCGTGTTTCAGAAAAATTGTTGTACAGCAGTTCCAGGACTCTGTCTTTCTCAATGCCGTTCTCAAGAAGGTCAGCAACAACTCTCAGGGTATTACTTGTATAGCTTCCATGCTCAAAATTGCCGGTATCGGTAACTATCCCCACATATACTGCTTCCGAATAGGGCCTGGTGTCATACGGCTTTCCGTTCATCAGGGTAACTATTTCGTGTACCAGCTCGGTAGTGGAGGAATATTCCGGAACAGATATTTCAATATCAGCAAATCCTCCCGGATTGAGATGATGATCAATAATAACCTTTACTGCCTTAGAGCGGGTCACAATCTCTTCCATCTCCCCCAGCCTGTCAGGCTGATTGAAATCAACCATAATGATAAGATCGGCCTTTTCAATAATGCTCCTGCATTTATCCCTTTGTGAAATAAATATCTTTATTTGCTCCGATCCTTCCATCCATTTGAGAAACTCCTGAAGATTATTGGGAGTAATCATTTCAGCCTTTATATCCCGCGATTTAAGATAATGAAACAGCGCCAACTGTGAACCAACAGCATCACCATCAGGGTTTATATGACTGATCAGCACAATGTTTCCGGAGTTCGAAAAATGTTCGGAAATTCTTTTTGTATATTTGGATAAATCCGTCATATTTGCTGCTCAATATTTAAGGGCGTAAAGATAAGCATAATTCTTTTAGAGGAATGCCGTATGTTCAATTACAAAACAGGCAGATATGGAAGCTGATTTCACCTTTGCGGTCATAAAACCCAATGCAGTAAGAACGGGTAAAACAGGTCCGGTACTGGCGATGATAAACGAAGCCGGTTTTGAGATTTCTGCATTGAAAATGATATGTCTTACAGTTCCCCAGGCTGAAGCTTTTTACCAATTCTGTCAGGAAGAGCCGTTTTTTGAAAGCCTGGTCGAATTTATGAGCTCGGGACCTGTTGTTGCAATGATACTGCGAAGGGAAAATGCAAATGAAGAGTTCTGCAGACTAATGGGAGATCCTGATCCCGAGTTTTCAGAACCCGGGACAATAAGGAAGCAATATGCTGTAAACCTGCTTATGAATGCCATACACGGATCCGAAAGCAGGGAGGACGCCCTCAGGGAAAGTGAATTTTTCTTTTCAGAAATCGAAAAATTCTGATCCTCCATTTTTAACCTTCCAATGAATTTTCTTATGACAATTGATTTTTCCGACAAGAAGACCCTTGAAAAATATTCTTCGGCCTTCACACTCTCCGATATGGAGATATTTATATTTCCAGAACTGTTCTATCCCCTTGTTCTTGCAAATATCATGTCGCCGCTAATATGGGAATGGAAAAATGATCCATGGTTTGCCGGTATGGACAAAAAGAGCTTCAACTACAAAATAAACAGAATAAAGCAATACATAATCCAGAACTATGTGTTCAATCTTGATCTGGCTACATGGGGTCTGACAAGCAAAACAAGGGAAATTGAAAGATTCCGTGATTTTTTCGATGTTGAAGTCCTTAAACGCTCGAATGCATTATTTGGTTATGAAGGTGACAAATACTATTTCGACATAGATATCCGCAAGCATTTCGGTCTTGACAAATTCAATTCCGATATTATTCCATACTGGAAAACCGAAACTGTTGAAGCCATGACAGCATTCAGGTATAAGGACAATCACACAACCGGTGCCGGGGAATGCGTATCACTTTCCGCACTTTATGCCGCTGCCGCATTTATCGTTGGCGGAATACCACTGGAAAAAATATTCCTTGTGGCCACTCCCCTTCATTCACAGAATTTTATTACTGAAAAAGAAGGTATTATAACCAATAACCGCAGAATAGTAACGAAAAACATGTGGTTCAACGGAACATCTCTTTCTGAGAAGGCAAGGAGGGCACTTGAGAATGAGAGAGTCACAATGGTCAGCCATATTTCGGGTTATATACATACAGTATATGAGGATGCGACAATAGACAAAGAGTACTATAAGCTGTTTTCCGGGAAGCTGAGAGATTTTTTAAGCACTGAACTCACAGACCGGATATTAATTAATTTCCTGAGGTTCAAATCAAAATACAAGTCTCTCTTCCAGGTTGAATGTGTCTGTTCAGGAATCAGTTATTATATCTCTCTCGAAAAAATGTTTGAATATGAGCACACCAGCAAATTCAGTGTTGCACCGGAAACAAGGGAAAAGCTTATAAAAGAAATCGAAGGAGATGAATTTCACCTGAGCCCTCTTCATGGCAAAATTATTCTTAACAGAGCCGAGGAGATAATCAGTTCACACAAACATAAAGATCTCAGCATCATTGAAAATCTCTTTATTGCTCTCAACGGCGGAATACAAAAGGAGATGATAAATGAAATGTTCCGGGACCTGTCAGAATTTATTTCCACCAGGCCGGTACTGCCTGATGAGGACAAGGATTATATACTTTCGGTTGTGCCCGGGATATCAGTAAATGACAGTCGCGATCAGATAATTGAAACGATACATGATCATGCAGCCGGTTCGGAAATGGCAATGCTGACACTTTATGTGTACAGACAGATGGACAAGGCTGACTGGCTTCCCTTCGTGAAAGCTGCCCTGGAACGCAATCCCACCTGTTTCGAAGACCTGAACGGAAAAAGTATTGCTGAGGTGTATGCTATACTCGGCAAGATGCCTGACGAATCTATTTATGACGGAAAGAGACTGGCTCTTCCCGATGAGGTATGGAATTTCAGAAGAGGTGACGGCCTTGAAAAGGCATTTCTGCTGGCCGATTTCATTATTGGCAGGGATCCGGCTGCGGAAATAAATATCATCAGCGCTGATAAAAATGTAAGTCTCGACTATTCCGGCACTGATTATTTATTCGGAACAGAAAAGAATTTCCGCAAACACATCCGTATCAGCGGCAGGAACTACGAAATCACATAATCACCGGGAAAATATCGGCCGTTGAGAATCGTTCTGCGCTGAAACCGGATTTACCGTCCGGAACAGGAAACTGCTGAAAATTTATTATCCACCGGTTCTTACCAGAACAATCTTTTCCCTGTCGGCTTTTGCTATTGTATTTATAAATGCCCTGAAGCTGTTATACTTTTCTGCAGTTATATCAGACTCATTTAATTCAAATATCCTCCTGAATATCAATACTTCGTGTTCCTGTTCAAATTTACAGACAAATCTGCCGAATTCATTTTCGATATCAATATCCGGAGGCATGTATTCAATGACATAGTTCTGCGGAACGTTGTATGCAATGGAATCACATGAAACCGAGGCCAATACAACTTTAAGGTGCACGGGTTTCTCCTGAAAGTAGTCCTGTACTGATATTACAGGACTGAAATATATCCTTGCAGCATCAGAAGTACTGAAATTTTTTATTGCAAGCTGACATTCAAGTTCTGCTGATGGATTTTCCGTCTTTCTTTCAGAATATTTAACCCCTGATATATCAAGATCATTGAACCGCATGCCTGAGTAGAGGGAACGTTTGATTTCATCCTCCGACTGCATGGCATATCTGAATGTCGCCGATTCATAGTGATGTCCTGAATAAATACTGGACATTCTTCCTGATGATATTCCCTGTGTACTGATGGAAAAATTACCTTCCCTGCGAATAAGATTCTGTTCCTTTTTAAAAGAAGGAGTTTTGGCCATTATACCACCTTCAGGAGTTATCAGAAGGGCATTCTTATTGGAAGTGCTGCTGCTCAAATAATTAAACGGATAAGTCTGACTTGTGCATTCCAGCCAGATTGTATCTTCGGCCTGAGGCACACACAATATTGCATGGTTAAACTGATTGTTGACAAAATCTTTGTTTATATCAGATACTGAACTTTGCCTTACAAGAGTGTAAAACGATTTAATACCGGCTGCCTTCAGAAGTGAATAGGTATAATTGACCAGGGCCTTGCAATCACCGAATCCGTTCCGGGCAACGGCTGAAGCTTCAGCCGTACGGTAACCCCCTATTCCAATCTGAATTGAAACATACCTGGTTTTTAATTGCATATACTCATAAATCCGCTTTACCTTTTCCCGGGTACCCGGCTCTTCTGAAACAAGTTTTCTGACATTGTCAATCTCTGACTGTGGAAGCTCATCCCTGTCCCTGTTTATTTCATATACCCAGTTGCCGAATTCCTTCCATGAACGCATTGATCCACTGAATCCGGCATATTCAAAATCAAGGGGGGCGGCATTTACTGAGGGTATGTCGTAAACCGGCCGGATGGAGACATCGCGGCTTTCATATGCCGGAATATTTTCTTCCTGCCAGGTATAAATCTTTTTGTTATCCAGTATCACCGAATCCACAGGATTCTTCAGATACTCATCATAATACCTCAGTTTCATTCCTGATGGAACAACATACTGTATACCTGATTTCTGAACAGATACATCCGGAGCATCCTGAAAATTCCACGAAGGATAGTTTAAAAGACTGGAAAATGTGATTTCATATTCATATTCAATGGTATAGGGATATTTATATATTGGGAAATAGAGCAGCTTTAGCCTGTCGTCCGAATAAAATGTACCGCCGCTTATTGCACTCATATCAAAAACATCCGAAGGTCCGAGTGCTTCGGCAATGTTACCTTTCTGATCATATATCATCCCTCTGATACCGCTTACTTTTGAGTATTTGTCATACATAATCTGCAAAAGTCTGTAAGCGGTGGCATTTTCATTGAGAAGTGTGACTGCCTTTTTGATCTTCATTACAGCATTGCCCGGTCCTTTTATGGTAAAGAGACACTGTTCAGTTCTGACAACTGCACTTGCTCTGTTTTTCAGATTATCAGGAATGGAATCGAAGGGATAAAGCTGGGAAAATACATTGGATGTAATTGCAGCCATCAATATGGTTAACCAATATTTCATTTTATATCATTCTTCATTTTTGGACATCACAATCAATTCTGCCTGCTTTTGCAGAATCCCGGAATAATACTCCCTGATCCGGGAATATTCAGATGCTTCGAAGAATGTATTGTCAATTTTCAGATGAGCTGAAATCAGAATCTCATTGCCGCTGGTCTCACATCTGAATTCATAACTGCCATCCCCCTTTCCAAGACTTATCACTTTGCCGGCAGGCTTTTCCACAACTGAAAATGTTGAGGGAACAGTGATTTTCACAACAATCCTGTCCTCAACCGGAGCTCCGAAGTCTATGGGAAAATTACGTGTCTCCTGCCAGAAAGCGCTCTTTCCGGAAACTGCCGACAGGAATGGGTTAAAAAGATAACTTCCCCCCGCTTTCTGTACCGCATTTATAATGTTTATATTTATTGTTTCAATCACATCCAGGTCCCGTGCTTCAAGGTTTTCAAGTGAGAAATCATTTATTTCCAACTCGGTATATGATGATTTCAAATGATCAAGATAGCCCTCCCTTCCTTCAATCGTTACCTGTTTCCTGATGTTATATGCACTGAAATCAGAATAATGTGTTTTAATCTCACCCGACATACAGGCATCATCATCCATTACAAGATTTATTACTGTGGAAGTGCCGTT
This sequence comes from Bacteroidales bacterium, assembly GCA_012522155.1. Classification (GTDB taxonomy): domain Bacteria; phylum Bacteroidota; class Bacteroidia; order Bacteroidales; family VadinHA17; genus LD21. The sequence goes on along the minus strand of JAAYKX010000185.1, from coordinate 8,171 downwards.
CTTTTCACTGTTTTTCAGATCCACAAAACGTGAACTGCTGCCTGCAATCAGTCTGCCTGCATCATTCAGGCATTCAAAAGGCAACACATTGAAAGGCCTTAGCGGATCGGTAGCATCCACAAGAAAATACTGACCGTCAGCATATACATAGGCCAGCACGTAATTAAACTGCCGTATCATTGCTGAGTAAGGGTTTATACTTCCGTTTGACCGTGTGCTGAGGATCACCGGATCAGCTTTTATACCGGCAAGCCTCAGCATGCCGATAAGCATAAGATTTATATCTGCAGAATTTCCTTTTTCCTTTAAATATATCTTTTTCAGGGGTGCAGATGTCATAAAATCTTCCACTCCATTCCAGAGTATCTTTCCGGAAATGAATTCATGGATCTTTTTTACTTTTTCAATATCGCCGCTAAGACCGGAGCTTAGTTTCAGGGCATCTTTCTTCAGAAATCCTGTCTTTGTCATTGCCTGTCCAAAATCATTGCGCTTAAGAAGTTCGTCCGAAAGAGTTTCATATGTCGGATTTATTCGTTCCAGTGATGAACCAGGAAAACTGACAGCGGCAAGCTCAAAATTAATTTTGGTCAGACAGTCATTTTTGCTTTTTACATAGGGCTCTTCCCTGAAAGCAGGCATGTCTTCCACATGATATATATTAACGTTCGTTCTTACGTTTTGTTTGTGAAACACGGAAGTCCGGTAAGAAGGTGTATTGACAACTGATAATGCAGATCCTGAAATAATTGTTTTGTAAATAAAATACTCCGGATAAGATACGGTTAACATGCTCTTTACAACAGGTATATCAGCCTGGAATTCCCACGGAACCAGAATGTTTACCGCATAATTTTTCAGTAAAACAGTATAGGAATACTCCAATACCGAGCCTTCGCGGACATCAGGGAAATTGAACTTCAGGGCTTTTGTTCTTTTACTGGTATTGTCGATTATGAAATCTTTTTTCGGTATTGAGGTTTCCAGTATTTCTCCGCTTCGGATATTGAATGTGGAGGCTCTGTAATTTTTAATTATATCCCTTGAGGAAAAAGGCAGTTCAATGTTTGCATAATCAAAACCCCTGCTGTTTACAATACGGATTTTCACATCCCTTACAAGTTCAACATAAAATTCATTGCCGTTGTATTTAAGAGATGCTGTACCTTCATCCGAAAGGATGATTGCATCAGCACCCGGATCAGGTTTGTAGGGTTTGTTTTCAAGGTCTTCGAAACTGATCCGGCCAAAGGGTATTTTGTTCTGTGCTTTAAGAGTTACTACCGGAACGATTGAAAAAAAAATGATTAAAACCAGAAAATTAAACTTGTTCATATATGTTAAAAATCTTTTTTATCTGAAGTTTCTTTTTGCCCGGCCATTATTTTGTCTGTTTGTTTTTCCCTGAAGATTCCAAAACAAACGGCTGTTGCGGCAAACCATATCCATATCCTGCTATGCTTACCGACACCCTATAAGGAATATTTTCTTCTATTCCTTCAGGCACTCTGACAAGGATACGGGTGTTTGTAATTGAAATGATTTCAGCTTCTGTCTCTGTCATGTGATCTATTGTTGAGCGGAAAAAAACTATAGTCTGAACATCATCTATCAGGAGGTTTTCTCCTTCAATTGTAACAATGTCACCATAATATCCGGTAAGAGGATGGATATTTGATACGACCGGTTTGAGAATGGTAAATTTATCCCCGAACGTTGTGGTCTGGTCTCCTGTCTGAACAGTCAGTGCGAAGGTTTCACTGGCGGGAACTATTCCCCACGGAACATGACATATAATTTCTGTTCCTGTCCAGGATTCAATAAAGCCTTCATGTGGGCCAAAAAAGACATGATTATCACTTCTATTATGTTCAATGAAATAATTGCCTCTGATAGTAACCCGGGAACCTGGCGGGCCGGACAAAGGTGTAACTGATTCAATTAAAGGAGGCTTCAACAGGAAAGGTTCGGGAAAATAAAAAGAGGAACCATACACGTCCGCTTCCGTTTCCAAAACAGACTCACGCGTCCTCACCCACTGAGGAACAATAACTTTAATAATATTTCCACCTGCCTGAACCGAAGTAATCTCTGCTTCTAAACCTACGCCGAAACTAATCCTATTATGTTTCGCCAAAGGATGAAAACGACCCGTTAAAGTCAGTGTATCTCCCCAGGTTCCTTCTTTTGGTGAAAAGCCCGTGATTATCTTCTGTAACAGCTCAAATTTTTCCGGCGAAATAATTTCCATCAAATTATTTATCATTATTTTCACATCGCTGGCAACAGAAAATAAATTCAGAGGAACAATTATCCCAAGTGCATCGGTATTTAATTTGACAACATTACAGTTCAGGCCGCCGAGAGTGACGCTGTAATTATTCCTTTCGGTCATGAGATTAATACCCGAAACGGTAATAGTATCCCCCCATTTTCCCTGCCGGGGGACAAAACCGGTAATCTCCGGCAGCAGTACGGTTAAGGTTTCTGATACGGTAAAGACAGTTCCGTTTATTTTGACACTGGCTTCATTTGCTGAAGTGATTATCCTTTCGGATACTTTGACAATAAGAGTGTCTTTTCTTTTTTCAGTAATGATACAATCCTGTCCGCCTATGTGTACTGAAAACTCATTATTTGCTGCATTAATATTTTTTCCGGTTATAAAAATACTGTCCCCCCACCTTGAACTTAAAGGGTACATACCTGAAATCAAAGGTATTTTTATATTAAGTTCCTTCTTGTCGAACAATGAAATATTACCGGAAACTTCAACTGAGATTCTGCCTTTTGTATCGGCAGCTTCACTTTTTACAATTGCAAAAACTGTAGAATCGGTTGATGAAATCACATGGCAGACGGTCTGATTTATACGTACAGTATTTTTTCCGGGAATGTATGAGAAGTTTTTCCCCTTGATTTTCAAAGTATCACCCCAGATTACGGTATCCGGTTTAAAACTTTGAATAACAGGTGCCAGGCTTCCCAGACTGATAAATTTCACTGTCTTACCATATATAATATGTTTGTCTGTTACAATAAACGGTCTCACAGTGTATTCGACTCCTTCCTCAAATGTTGATCTCACATCAGCAGTATAAACACCCGGAGTGGTCACGCTCTTTTGAAATACTATCTTGTCTTCCGTCTCTATCCTGGGATTCTGGCCCTGAGACCAGACAAAACCATATTCCCTTATTGTTTCGGTTCCAAGAGAATAGATGTCGGCACTGAATGTCGCACCCGTTTCGGATATATTCGTCACAGGGAGAGTATTTACTCTCGGATATTCCCGGGGCACTGCCTTTTCTTCTTCACAATCGCTGAGTATTACAAGAAGTGATAAAAACAGCAGGAAAAACAGAAAGTGGTTTATTTTCATTTAAATAGATCAGGTTTGAAGTCTTCCTGACATAATTTTCAGTTTATGATATAATATTAGACGAATTATATGGGAAAAACAAATAAAATTTCCGGTTTTATTCCTATTTTAGCCTTACATATTAAATACTTAGGACCTGATGCATCTCAAAAAAATTCTTATTCCCATTGTTATTATCATTCTGATCCCCTACCCTGCCTTTTGTCAGAAAATATTCAGGGAAGGTTATATTGTCAAGCCCGGGGGTGAAATACTGAACGGTCTGTTAGAATTCAGGCAAGGAAAGAAGGCTCCCTCTGTATGCACCTTCAAACGCTTTGAAATTGCCGTTCCGGTCAGATATAACCCGGGTGAAATCAGTGAATTCGGATATTCCGGCGGAAACAGATACAAATCCATAGTGCTGGATAACAAAGAGACATTTGTTGAGGTACTGATTTCAGGGAGCATTACTCTTTACAAGAAGGGATCGGGATATCTGCTTGAGAAATCAGGTAGCGGTATCATTGATGTTTCAGGCGGGAAAATAGTTTTCGGTGAAGGGAGTAGCAGAAAAGAATTTACAGAACTAAGCTCCTTTCTGAGATATATCACGGAAGACATACCGGTTACTGTCAGTGAAAAGGCAGAACCACATAAAGATCTTATTCCGGTTATAAGCGAATACAATAAAAAATCAGGAGAGGATTATATCGTTTCCGGCAGGGATCATTCAGGAAGCATGATTTACGGAAAATCCATAAGAGCCGGTACCAGGCTCAACAATTACGGTGTTCTGGCAGGACTTAATTCATATTCCCTTAACATCAGAAGCACATCCGAATTTTATACACCGGATCCGAAAGCTGCAATAACACCTGCATTCGGACTGGCCTACGAGAGAATTCTGTCACGGTTAAACAATAAAATATCCCTGAGAACAGAAATGATTTTCCTTAAACAATCATTCTATTCATACAGTGAAACACCGGGGCAAACAACCATAATGAACAGAGATGATGCCTTCTTCGGATTCACCGGTATAAGGATACCACTGTTACTGCGATATCATTTGTCTTCCGCCGGCATCAGGCCCTATATCAACGGAGGAATTGCCCTGACAGGATTTATATCGAAAAAATACGTTCACATACAGGAAACAGAAACATACGGCAACATTATTCTCACTTCAGAAGACAGTGAATTAAAGAATCTGCCCGGCGAGATTACAGGACTGCTGGGAACAGGAATAAAAATTAAGATTATGCACGGCCTTGAGGCAGAAATTCAGGGGAGGATTGAAGTCGGACACGGATTATTGAATTCGGGAGCTGACAGAGAAAAACTAAAACAATATTCTGTACAGCCTGCTTTTTTAATAGGAATAAATTTTTAAACAGTAAGGCCTGGTCAGCTCCGGCTGTAAGAGTGGTCCGGACTGATCCCCTGTCGTTGTCTCCCCTGCTTACAGCTATTGGTTATCTGAGTACAATATCCCTGATGATCTCACTTCCGGCTTTCCTGTTCAGCTTTTTCATGAGTTCCTGCCGCAGCATCATCAGCTCATTCCTTACCACCGAGGAACTCAGATATACATAGAGAATACCATCCCTGATGTACAGCTTCTTTGTCCTGGAAGCGATTGCTTTTCCTGTGACTTCCTCCCAGGAACCAATCAGTGCTGTCTCGCCAAGTCCCTTGTCAAGCTTCATAGCCTTTATATAATCCTGAATTGCTTCCGCAAGCGATATGGTCTTACTCCGTCTCATTGATTCTTATTCCGTTATGAATTACCTCGTTAATCTTGTTGTTTTTTATAATAAAAAGTTTGTAATCTGTATCGTGCGCCGCCAGTATCTCCCTGAGCCTGCTCTCGTGTGTATCGGTGATCAGGATCTGACCGAATCTGCCGTTGCCAACAAGCCGTATTATCTGTCCGACACGTTCTGCGTCAAACTTATCGAAAATGTCATCCAGAAGGAGTACCGGCGGTATTCCCGATTTTCGTCTTATATATTCGAATTTTGCAAGCTTCAGGGCTACCAGGTATGATTTCTGCTGACCCTGTGATCCCAGTTGTTTTACAGGATGGCCATCCATTTCAAGAACAAGATCGTCCTTATGGACGCCAACAGTTGTATATCCCAGGAAACGGTCCCTGTCAAGGGAACTGACCAGTGCCCCGGCAAAATCAGCGTCTGACAGATGGGATCTGTAAGCCATCCTGACTGATTCCTTTCCGGATGATATCATGGAATAATTCTGCCGGAAAACCGGGATAAGCTCGTTCACCAGGTCAGTACGTTGACGATGAACATATTTTCCATATTTTACCAGTTGTGCATCCCATATAAGAATGCTGTCCCTGTCAAATTTCCCTGATGAACCGAATTCCTTAAGCAGCCTGTTTCTCTGTTGAAGTGCCTTGTTGTAGTTCAGCACCGAATCAAGATACTCCGTGTCGTACTGACTTATTATCTTGTTAAAAAAACGGCGTCTCTCCCCGCTGCCTTCCGAAATAAGCACACTGTCTGCAGGAGATATCATAACCACCGGATAATTTCCGACATGATCCGAAAGCTTCTGGTATACCTTTCCGTTTTTTTTCATCACCTTCTGTTTCTGTCTCTGGAAAGCGCAGTAAATCTGATCTTCCTCACCTTTTTTGACAAATACGCCGTCAATTATAAAATAATCTTCCCCATGATGAATCCCGATACTGTCAACGGCATAGAAAAAACTCTTTGTCAGTGAAAGATAATGAACTGCATCGAGAATATTAGTTTTCCCCACACCATTGTTTCCCACAAAACAGTTTATCCTTGGTGAAAAAATAATTTTTGCATATTCATAATTTTTGAAATTGGTCAGGGATAGTGTTTTAAGATACATCAGGATGCCGGATTACAGAATTACACATGGATAGTACGCTTAGCTGACAGAATTTTATCATTACCACAAAATTAACAAAAGAATCTCATCCGCTAAGGTTAAATAAATATCAGACTCTGAATCCCTGCTGTGGTATGATAATTCCGGTATTGCGTTTTTTTAAGTATTTGTTTTAAAATTATTTGAAATAGACTACTTTTGCGGTGGAAAAATCCAAAGCTAATTTTTTTAATCTGATATGGCAAAGAAATCAAAAGCCGGTCCGGACCGAATGAAGAATGTTGAAGAAACGCTCACAAAAACTGAACAGTTTCTTGAGGAGAATTATAAAGTCCTTAGTATAATACTTGGAATAATTGTAGCGTTGGTGCTTATTTTCTGGCTGGGAAGAATGTATCTCAACAAGAGGAATGCCGAAGCCCTGTCCCAGATATACCAGGCAGAAAGATATCTGGAGATGGATTCACTTTACCTTGCTCTCAACGGCGATGGAAACTACCTCGGATTTCTTGATATAGCAAGTGATTACAAATTCACCCATGCAGGTAATCTGGCACGCTACAGTGCAGGTATATGCTATCTTCATCTCGGGCAGTTTGATGATGCGATAGAGATGCTCGGGAAATACAGGAAAAAGGACAAAATAATAGGATCTCTTGCCATAGGTGCCACTGGTGATGCTTATGTGGAACTGGGAGAAGTTGAAAAAGGTCTGTCGAAATATCTTGAAGCAGCCGAATATGCCGCAAATTCCTTCAACACCCCGCTCTTCCTGATGAAGGCAGGAGAGCTGTATGAGCTTGACGGCAATTACGCCGAAGCCCTTAAACTGTATGAAAAGATTCAGGATAAGTATCCCGAAAGTACAGAGGGGAGTTCTGTTGAAAAATATATTGCACGTGCAAAACTTCTGATGAAATAGATTATGGCTACAAGCAATCTGTCGGCATACAATCCCGCCGGGGTTCCCGATGCCTCCGGCATGAGGATAGCCATAGCGGTTGCAGACTGGAACAGTGAGATAACACATTCCCTGCTTGACGGTGCCCGGAACACTCTTAAAAAACACGGGGTCAGGGAGGAAAATATCGTTGAAAAGCATGTTCCCGGTACTTTCGAGCTTACCTATGGAGCCAGGATGATTGCTGAAAACTACAATCCTGATGCCGTTATATGCATCGGATGTGTCATTCAGGGAGAAACACCACATTTTACATATATCTGCCAGGGTGTCACCCAGGGTATTACAAGACTTAATATTGATTATGAGATACCCTTCATTTTCGGAGTGCTGACAACAGATACACTTCAGCAGGCAGCCGACAGAGCCGGCGGCAAATATGGCAACAAAGGTGACGAAGCAGCAGTAACTGCAATAAAAATGGTCTCGCTCATGAAGGAAAGCAAAACAGATTAATCACTGATTTCTTTCCTTTTTATCTCTGGCACAATACCCGGTACGGACAATATCTGCATTTGTTCCAGGCTTTTTCGGTCATGGTAAAGGGTTCGGAACTGCTGAATATTTTATCCAACAAATTTTTAAGACCGGCAAGAAATGCTTCCCGGATTATACGATAGTCATTCACTGAAAGATCAGGTTTAATCCGTAGCATTTCAGAGGGATCTTTGCCCGGATCTTTCCTGATTTTATAAATTGCCGGAAAAAGTCTTGCATCCGGATTTTGCGAAAGATATGCCTCACAATAGACAAGTGTCTGAAGCCAGCCGTCAGGATCCCTGTTTCTGTCTTCTTCAAAAAGATCTTCCACGGAAGCTAATGAATCTGTAACCCTGCCGGTTTTATAGTCAATGATCCTGACAGTTCCTTCCTTCATGTCAATCCTGTCAACCCTGCCTCCCACGAGAAGATTTATTTTCCGGGAAGCATTCACTTCAGTCCGGAATCCATAAAATT
>JAAYKX010000184.1 GCA_012522155.1 Bacteroidales bacterium | reverse complement strand
TAATTGGTCTCAAGGTCCGTTCCTGCATCGGAGCCGCCGGAGAGCACCCTGCCCATTCCACCGCCAAAACCTCCCATTACAAAAACATTCGAAGAAGCTTCCGAGGCCAGTTTTGTATTCACAAGTGCCCTGTTCTGATACCTGAGAAGCATGGTCTGTATGGGAATATAAATATTGTCATTGTAAACATTCACGCCTTTTTCTTCAAAGCCGGTCAGACTCACGTTGGTTTTCTGAAGCACTCCTATAACTTTCAGCCATATGCCGTTGAATTTGATATACTGCCCTATCGGATCAACCTTGCTGAAAAATTTGGCTCTTATATTTGCTCCGATAATACAGACCTGGATACCGTTCTCTTCCTGATATGAATTGAAAAAGGCTCCTGATACGAGCGGCAGGTTATACAGATAGAAATAATCATTGGAAACACCAACGAGCTTGGCAGTGTATTTTACACCGTTCATAACCGCTGTTGAATTGAAGGATATCTCCGGACTGATCCGCATAACGGAAGGCAGCGTCTCATTGATTGCCTCCACATCAAGCATGCTTAGTCCCCTGGAAAATTTCTTTGCCTGCTTTTCGCCTTCCTCACCACCGGATGACTGATCCTGAAGGATGGGGTTGATCAGGATATTATTCACTCCCACCATCTTCATCTGCTCCATAATCTCCTGCTTGGCACCATTGCCTATAGCCAGCATGGCTATTACCGCAGCAACCCCGAATATGATCCCGAGTGCTGTCAGCATGGATTTCAGTTTGTTTGAGACTATCGATTCGACGGCAATCTCAATATCATGAAAATATCTGAAGAAAAATTTAAACATTTCCGGACTTTATTTTAGTACTGTAGAATTTATTGATTGCGCTGAGGAGCCGGCTGTCCCTGGGGAGGATTTCCCCTCATTTCCCTGAACCTTCTCATTGCAGCAGTATCTCCCTGCATATTCTGGAACTGCTGCCTCATTTCCGGAGTCATATTCATGCCTCCTCCCCTGCCTTCCATCATATCTCTCCCCTGTGGCTGTTCACCGGCCTGACGCTCTTCCTCCTTCCTTATCCTTTCCTTCTCCTTGATAACGCTAACCAGGTTTTCTCCCAGCAGCCTGGTAAAGTCTTCGGGTTTCTTGGGCGTGTTGAGATAGAGCTGTACCCCGGGCTGAATCCCCTGCTCCACAACAACATTATTTTCATTCGATTCCCCAAGCACAACTATCTGCTTCGAACCATTTTTCAGATACACAAAAGGAATACTGTCTGTACCGGTCTGGACACTTTCCAGCGGTATATATATCACATCCTCAATTGTTTTTGTAACAATCTTATTCCCTGTTGTCATTGACGGCCTCAGAATGGGATCAGATTCATTAACCTTTATAATCACTTCGAACACCTTTGCATCAGCATTGGGAAGCTGTTCGCCTATATTGGCAACACTCAGAACGACCCCGGAATATTTCTTCTCCGGAAATGCATCAACCAGGATTTCCACTTCCTGGTTTGTCTTCACCTTGCTCACGTCAATCTCATTGACATAGGTTTTTGAAATCATGGTCGACATGTCGGGAAGAGTGGCAACCACATTATCCCACGGACTAATTGATGATCCCACTTTTCTTTTCGCACCCATCCTGTCACGTTTATAAATGACCATACCCTCCGAGGGCGCATAGATGACAAACTGCTGGAGGAGTATCTGCAGATCCCTGACCCGCTGATTCTGCTCAGCCAGCCGGTTTTTGATTGTTCTCATATCAGAGCGTGCCTGTTCCACCTTCAGCTGATAACCCCTTATTGACTGCTCGAGTGATCTCTGAGCCTTGTCAAGTGCAATTTCAGCCTGACGGATAGTCGTCGGCGGCTCATATCTGGATTCCTGGAGAGTTATCTCAGCTTCCTCAACACTGAAGCGGAGATTTTTGATCTGATCCCTGAGATTACTTAGAGTTACCGCTGTATCAAGCATCTTAACCTCAAGGTTTGTTTCATAAGTAATAAGATTCTCAAGTTCATCCTTCAGACTGTTATCGAAGGAAGTCCTGTCAAGTTCTGCTATATAATCACCCTCTCTCACTTCAGTACCTTCTGGTACCAGGTCGGTGATCTTGATTTCCATTGCCCTTATATTCCTGCTCTGGGTAAATTCAGGCCCCCGGATATCGGTGGAATTCTCCGCCTGCAATTCCCCTGTTGTGGTAACAACAATGTCGAACTGCCCCCTGCGGGCCTCCACAAACAGATTCTCAAGATCCTTTTTTGCTCCTGCCCTGTTGATCACAACCAGTACAAGGATCGCCAAAGCCGCCACAACAAGCGTGATAATGGTTGCTTTTTTCATCATTCATTTATTTTAAAAACAGTCATTAAAATTTTCAATATTCAACGGGATTTTGATAAATGTTCCGGTCAGAAAATCCGTTACCTCAATCTGCCCCGCACTTTAAATTCAAAGCCGGGTAACTCTTAATATGACATTCCGGCAGCTTATTTTATTCCTCAGACCGGAAAAATTTATTCTTTTTTAACAATTGAAATAACTCTTTCGGCCAGCAATCCGGCTTCCCTGACTGATCTTCCCTCTGCATATATTCTTATTACCGGCTCAGTATTCGACTTACGCAGCTGGAACCACCCCTCAGGCAGATCAACTCTTAATCCATCCCTTTCATCAATTTCCATGCCACTGAAATGATCCCTGACCAAATGGACAATACTGTCAAAATCAACCTTAGGGTCAGGTTCCAGTTTCTTCTTTACTATATGGTATGCCGGATAGCCTGCACGCAGTTCCGAACATTTCATTCCGCTTCCGGCCAGATGGGTCAGAAACAGTGCAATACCAGCCAGTGCATCCCTGCCGTAATGAAGCGGGGGATAAATGATGCCACCGTTGCCTTCTCCGCCGATTACTGCATTCCGGATTTTCATTTCCTCCACAACATGCACTTCGCCTACCGGGGATGAAAAATATTTGCACCCGTATCCTTCAGTCACATCCTTCAGTGCCCTGGTGGATGATAAATTTGAAACCGTGCTCCCGGCTGTGTTCCGGAGTATAAAGTCTGCCACGGCAACAAGCGTGTATTCCTCCCCAAACATTGATCCGTCTTCGCAGATAATCGCCAGGCGATCCACATCCGGATCAACGACAAAGCCGAGATCTGCCTTTCCGGCTGCAAGCAATGCTGAAATTTCACCAAGGTTTTCAGGAAGCGGTTCCGGGTTATGAGGAAAAATACCATCAGGTATTGTGTTCAGTTCAATGACCGACTTAACACCCAGTGCCCTCAGAAGCCGTGGAACAATTATTCCGCCAACAGAATTAACACAGTCAATGGCCACGGAAAAACCGGCCTGCTCAATAGCCTTTGTATCAACCAGGTCCAGTTCAAGGATCTGTTCTATATGCTTCCCGTTCCAGGAATTGTCAGTGATATAGCTGCCTTCCCTGCCGGCAGGGACAAATTCAAAATCCTCTGCCGAGGCCAGCCTCAGGATCTCCCTGCCATCCCTTTCCGAAATGAATTCCCCTTTCGCGTCAAGAAGCTTGAGGGCATTCCACTGTGCGGGATTATGTCTCGCAGTCACAACAATTCCCCCGTCAGATCCTGTTCCGGCAACAGCCATTTCAACGGTGGGAGTGCTTGCCAGTCCCAGGTCCCTGACATTTATGCCCATGCT
>JAAYKX010000183.1 GCA_012522155.1 Bacteroidales bacterium | reverse complement strand
ATTTTATTTCCGTTAAGAAAATGACTCTGAAGGTATGACATCCAGAAACTGTTTTCCTTCATCCGGGTTTCACGCTGACGGATCATCGTCTCTTTTACCTTGTTCAGATCGCTTTCTGAAGGACCTTCCGCTATTATGCTGTTCATTTCATTGATTACGGTAGCTGTCAGACTGTCAATCTTTTCCGGATCACAGCCCCATGTTGCGGTTATTGAATATTCAGGTTTCGGATACTTTGAAGCCGTACCGCTGACAGACACCCCGTAAACACCTCCCTGTTCCTCACGCATCGACTCCCTGCATTTTATCGAAAGTATTTCCATCAGCATCGAAAAACCCTGCCTGTCAACAGGCTTCCACTTAAAATCACCTTTCCATACCATTGCCACCAGACTCTGGGGTTCGGAATTTTCAGGCAGTTCAATCTCCACCAGTCCTTCGGGAAACCCGGGTGTCATATCCCTCCATTTTTCTTTTCCCCTCACCGAAGGCAGTCCTCCGATATATCTTTCAAGAACCGGTATCACTTCATTTACATCAAAATTCCCAACCATTATATAAGTAAAATCTCCGGCATTGGCGAAGCGTTCCCGGAAAATACTCATCATCCTGCCGTAGTCTGCCTGATCAAGCTGAGCATCGCTGGGTACATTGATAACCCTCGGTGAATTTTTGCTTATGACCTTTGACAGGGTGTCTGCAAACCTCACTCTCGGTATCGCCTTCATGGGCCCGATCATATTCTTCATCCTTGACATATATGAACTGTATGCATCATCGTCCCTGCGTATCGCGGTAAAATAGAGATAGTTCAGCTGCAAAAGCGTTTCCAGGTCCCGTGGTGAACAGCTGCCGCTGAAGCCTTCACGAAGCTCATTGATAAAGGGTGTGAGCTTTGCCGTATTTCCCGAAAGAAGCTTCTGCAGGCCGGTAAGGTCATAGTCACCCAGACCGCTTTGTGTTACTACCGTCGCAGCAAGCGTTGCCGACATTACTTCCTGATCGGGATAAAGCGATATACCGCCGGGACTGAAAGCAGTAAGAAGTATTTCATCGTTGCTGAAATCCGTAGGCATCAGGATCATCCTGGTGCCATTGCCAAACTTCAGCTCCGTAAAATTAAACAAGGTATTTTCTGTTCTTTTTGTCACAGCGGAAGGAAGGGGTATTACACTGAGGAGCGGAGCATCGGCCACGCTGTCAACATAAGCCTCAACTTCCAGTGATGCGGCAGATTTTATCATCCCTGCTATTTCCTCCTCTGAAGGAATTGCCAGACCTTCCTTTTCCTGTGCCGTCAGAAGGGCTATTATATCTTTTTCACCTATCCATTCGCGGCCCATTCCGTTGATCTCTTCAAGTCCGATACCCGGCAGCATTTCCCTGACAAGTTCGTATTCCTTCTGATAACCCGGTATGGATTCCCCTGTTAAATAATTACGTATAAACTCACTGGCATATACTGCTGATTCTGTTTTGTCAGCCTCCTTTGCCACCTGTTCATAATATGACAATATATTCTTCTTCTCCCTTTCCAGCTCGGAGTCAGTGAAACCATGGCGCCGTACTTTTTCATTTTCCGCAAGGATGACCTCAATGCTTTCCCTCAGCTGATTTTCCTTTGCGCTGGCATAAACGGAATAAACATCCACTGAACGACCGATGAATGATCCGTATCCGGACCCTGCATACAGGAAGGGTGCCTCAGGCTTACGGGTAAGTTCCCGCAGCCGTGCATTGAACATACTGTTAAACAATGACCTCATCTGGCTGCGGCGGTAGTCGTTGTATGTGACAGATTCAGCCGCGGGCTGTTTGAACATGATCTGTATATCATAACCCGATGCTTCCCTGTCTGTTACCACACTAATAAGAGGCTCGTCGTTCCCGGGCACTGAATATTCCGGCCTGGGCTTTGCATCCACGGCTGCAGGTATTTTGCCAAAATGTTCAATGACCTTCTCCTCCGCCATTTTTGTGTCAATATCACCAACAATCACAACTGCCATCAGATCGGGGCGGTACCAGGTTTTATAAAAAGCACGGAGGCTGTCATAGGGACAGGATTTTACTATATCCATTTTGCCTATCGGCAGCCTCTCGGCATATTTCGACCCTTTCAGCAGAACAGGTATGTATTTCTGCATCATCCGTTCATCAGCACCCAGTCCCAGTCTCCATTCCTCAACAATAACCCCTCTCTCCTTGTCTATCTCCTCCTCTTCCATGCTCACCTGATGAGCCCAGTCTTCGAGTATCCGGAAGCCGGCATCTATGGTTTCCGCCTTGTCTGTCGGCACCTTAAGCATGTATACGGTCTCATCAAAGCTGGTATAGGCATTTATCTCTTCCCCGAATTTCATGCCCATCCCCTCAAGCATGTCAATGATCCTGTTGCTGGGAAAGTTTTTCGTTCCGTTAAAACACATATGCTCAACAAAATGTGCAAGCCCCTGCTGATCATCTGTTTCACAGACAGAACCAACATTGACGGCCAGTCTCATTTCCATCCTTTGCTCAGGTCTTTTATTATACTTGATATAATATACAAGCCCGTTGTCCAGTCTGCCGGTAACAAGTCCGGAATCGGGCGGAATGGGACTGTCAGGATCGTAAACCCGGCCGGGGATAAAATCCTGGCTGAAAGCCGGATAATAAGCCAGGAGAGCAACTGCGATAATCAGCCGTAATGTTTTCATTTCTTCTCTTATTTAATGGTAAATGTAGTATTTATGACGAATTAATCCACCTTTCCGGTTTAAAAATCAGAATGAAAATACAGCTCCTTTCCATGTCCTGGTACAAGGCCGTTTCATTTCAGAATTTTTATCGGGAGTATGTGATAATTAAGCAATATTAATTATTAACTTGCGATTCATTACACGAAATATCAGAATTATGGCCTCGACAAGAAGAAGTTTTATAAAGACTGCATCAGTACTTGCAGCAGGTTCTGTGATCTCCCCCGAGTTGTATGCCGGAGCCGCAAAAAATGTTGCGCCATCAGATAAAATAAGGCTTGCCCTTATAGGCGGAAACAGTATGGGGTGGAGCAATCTCAGCTCATTTCTGAAAAATCCGGAAGCTGAATGTGTGGCAATGTGCGATATTGACCGGAATGTGCTTAACAGGCGCACTGATGAAATCATCAAAATGGGCCACCCCCGGCCGAAGCTCTATGTCGATTATCGGAATATGCTGGAAAACAAAGACATAGATCTTGTAATTATCGGAACTCCCGATCACTGGCACTGTCTTATGTTCTGTGATGCCCTGGAAGCAGGCAAACATGTTTATGTTGAAAAACCCGTGGGAAATTCCATTGCCGAGATCAACATAATGCAGAATGCCGTCAGGAAACACGGAAAAATTGTACAGGTTGGCCAATGGCAAAGAAGTCAGCCGCATTTTGTTGATGCTATTAATTATCTGAAATCCGGTAAGCTCGGACGTATCAGGGCTACCAAGGCATGGTCCTTTGTAGACTGGAAAGGGGCAGTCCCCAGGGTTCCGGATTCGCCGGCCCCGGCCGGTGTCGATTACGACAGATGGCTCGGCCCTGCACCCAAAAGACCTTTTAACGCAAACCGTTTTCACCAGTCGTGGCGCTGGTTCTGGGAATATGCAGGCGGTCTGATGACAGACTGGGGCGTGCATCTCATTGACTATATCCTGTATGGAATGAATAAGTCGGTTCCCGTATCGGTAATGGCCACTGGAGGAAAATATGCCTTTCCCGATGATGCAATGGTAACACCTGATACCATGACAGCCGTTTATGACTTCGGGGATTTCACCATGTCGTGGGAACAAACGATAGGTATAGGACTGGGTAACTGGAAACGGCCGCATGGAATGGCATATACCGGTGAGAACGGAACACTTGTCCTTGATCGCAGCGGCTGGGAAGTGTTTCCGGAAAAAGAAAGAACAGAGGCAGTTCCCCTTCAGAAAAATGTGGGATCAGGTCTCGATCTCCACACACGCAACCATCTCGACTGTATAAAGAACAACACACCGCAGAAGCTTAATGCCGGTATCAGTATCGGCCGTGATGTGGCATTGGTGGCACAGATGGGAAACATAGCCTTCCGTACGGGTGAAAAGGTATTCTGGGATGACAGGAGACAGACTTTTACCACAAAAACAGCAAACAATCTGATAACACCAAAATACCATAACGGTTATACCCTTCCGAAATATTAAAAGAAAGGAATAATATTTTTATTCTTTTACGGGCCGCCTTACTTTGCATTTCCCGGGCCACCTGTACTTGCGGGGCATCACATGCAAGGTATTCATTATCCCATCCCTCTGACCGCAGGACTTTTACAGACCATTACCATCACGGAATTGTGGCAGGATTTACTGACCGGCTCCGGTTTATTTTGTAATATATTCCAGGTTATCGTCCAGGGGCGTCATCTTCGGCATCAGAAGATGCACAAAGCCAAGTATTGCCAGGTATGAGAACCCGGCGATCACAAATGCCCAGAAATAACCGGTATTGCCGGCCTTGTCCAGAACAGAGCCCAAAGCAATATCAGCCACTATTGAAACGGCCACACCAACCATTTTACCTATTCCTATAACAGAAGCCGTTGCCTTTTTCGGAAAAACATCCGGTACAAGTGTATAGCTGTTGATTGACCATGACTGATGTCCGAATGCTCCTATTCCGATTACAAAGATGGCAAGCCACTTGCTGGCTATCATGGGAACGAGGGCTACCGGCAAAATAATGATGGCATTGACCAGGAGGGTGATTTTCCGTGATTTATTTATCGACCAGCCCTTTCTTATCAGTGCACCCGAAGCCAGTCCGCCAAGCAGGCTTCCTGCATCGGCCATAATAAAAATCACCAGGAAGGGCAGTCCTACATTTTTTATATCCACTCCGAACTGGGAGAAAAGGAATTTTGCTCCCCAGAAAAGATAGAACCACCATACGGCATCGGTAACCGTTGTCAGTGCAAAGGCCCAGGTCTCCCTCCGGGGGAAAGTCCTGATCCAGGGTATTCTTTCATCAGATTCCGGTTCCGAATCAATGTTAATATAGTCAAGTTCGGCTTTTGACAGTTTCGGATGAAACTCGGGCTTATGATATGTCTTCCACCACAACCACACCCATATTGCACTCAGCACTCCGGTAAACAGGAATGGTATCTGCCAGCGGTGACCTTCAACACTGACAATGGCACCCACAATGAAGGGAGCAAGAATGGCCCCGACACTTGTTGATGCATCAAATATACCGGTGGCGAAAGCCCTGTCCCGTTTCGGAAACCACTCTGCCACGGTCTTTATTGCTGCCGGAAAGTTTCCCGATTCTCCAAAACCGAGACCAAACCTTGCAGCCATGAAGCCCACCAGGCTGAAAGCCGGTTTTATTGCTGCATGCAGCATGCCGAAAACACTCCATATGGCTATTGACATTGTATAGCCAATCTTTGTTCCGAGCCTGTCGATAAGACCGCCCATAAAAAGTAATCCTATACCATAGGCAATCTTGAAGGATACAGTTATTGCCGCATAATCCTTGTTTGACCAGTCAAACAACTGCTGCAGCGTGGGAGCCATTACCCCGATAATACTCCGGTCAAAATAGTTGATGGTGGTTGCCATAAAAACCAGGGCAAGTATACGGTACCGGTAATGACCAATCTTTGCGGACTGTTCTGTCATGAAAAAGTTATAAGGTTATCAGCTATAAAAATAATTAATTATCGGCACAAAGAAAACCGGTTCAGAAATTGACATTCTTCATTATCAGATAATATAAGATGTCTCCTCACGGCTTATGTTTTCCACGACCGGTCCGCTGTAATGTACCGGAACGGCGACATAAAAACTCAAACTACCCTGCCGGGATTAAGTTTCCAACGACCGGTCCGCTGTAATGTACCGGAACAGCGACATAAAAACTCAAACTGCCCTGCCCGGATTAAGCTTCCCACGACCGGTCCGCGGTAATACACCGGAACGGCAGCGGGGAAAGAGCTATTCTGCTCTGAAAAACTGATATCTTGTAACTCAGCAGAGTCTGTTACGGTACCCGAAAAAAAACCTATCTGTGAAATGCCGCGGAAATAAATCCCAGCACTTCAGGCAGAGCCTCTCTCCAGTACTGCCAGGTATGTCCGCCGTCCCTTACCCTGTATTCATGAGGTATCTCCTTTTTACGCATGGCAATATGCATCAGTGAATTTCCTTCAAACAGAAAATCATCATCCCCGCAATCGATATACCATCTTACTGCAGTTCTCTGATCATCAGGCATATTCTCAATAAGATACAATGCATTATGCTGATTAAGATAGTTGCTGACCTGTTCCGTTGTAAGACCGGCGGTGTCAGCTGCTGACAATCTTGCCCTGTCTGAGCTGCCTGTACGCACCGAAGCACTCAGCGGACATGCTGCAGCAAACATTTCCGGATGATGGAGTGCATACAGGAAACTACCTCCTCCGCCCATTGATAAACCGGCAACAGCCCGGAACTGCTTTTCTGCCCGGATCCTGTAGGTTTTTTCAATAAAGGGTATGAATTCCCTGAAGAAAAAATCCTCATATTGAAAATCTCCCTTCATGGAATTGAAATATCCCCTGCGGCCGGCACTGGCATCAGGCATTACGATGATCATGGGGGTTGATTTCCCCTCATTGATTGCCTTGTCGGTAATATGCATCACTTCGCCGAACTGAACCCATCCCGTCTGATCATCACCTCCTCCGTGAAGAAGGTAGAGAACCGGATAGCTGCGTTCCGAACTTTCATAATCCGGAGGAAGGTAAACGGCATATTTACGGTCCATCTTCAGTATCTGACTTTTCATTGAAAGATTGTCAAAGACCCTGCCGGACTGACCGGTCACCAGGACCGGAAAAGCGGCAGTCACCAGTAAAAAAGAGATGATTTTTTTCATTTTCCGCTGACTATTTTGTTTATTCAATAATATTGAATTAATGGCATGATTCAAAGTAAAAACATCAAAATGTAATATCCTTTGGAATGCTAAAAAGAGTAGTAATTTTGCAGATAGGGAAAGGCAAGCTATATAAAGGCTCTCCTGATATTCTATAACTAATATAAATTCTTATGAAAACGAAAATTCTGACCCTGGCTATTTTACTTTTTTCTGTCGGTTCACTTCAGGCACAGCAGAATGACTGCAAGGTTCTCCTTGAAAGTATCTCGGGAACTTACACCGGCAAATGCAGAAAGGGCCTGGCTCACGGGAAGGGTACTGCCCAGGGTATTGATTACTACAAAGGTTCCTTCGTCAGAGGATTGCCCTCAGGTAAAGGTCTTTACAGATGGGAAGACGGATCATACTATGATGGGGAATGGAAAAACGGAAAAAAAGACGGCAAGGGGAAACTTGTTCAGAACAGTACGGAAACAACCGGATTCTGGAAAAACGACGAATATATTGGCAAGGAAATTATTTCGCCCTATAAAGTTACACGCAATTTGAATGTGGCACGGTCCACCTTTAAAAAATCAGGTGCAATAGAAGGGTTAAGGATTTTATTCCAGCAGGCCGGCTCTGAAAATGTTGCCATTGAGGATCTGTCAATTGCCTCATCCAGTGGTTCCGAATACCGCTCCGGCAAAATGTATGGTATCCAGAATGTTTTTTTCCCCCTGGATGTCAAGATTCATTATTTTACATGGAACAAGATGCGGACGGGAAAGATTGAAGTAGTCTTTGAATTTACTATAAATGAACCCGGTGCATGGGAGTTAACACTTAATAACTGATTTTTGAAGGGCTTGCTCCCCAGGCAGGGATCGAACCTGCGACCTACGGATTAACAGTCCGCCGCTCTAACCGTCTGAGCTACTGAGGAATTTTTGCTGACTGCCATTTTTTGTCAGCGCTCCAAAAATAAGGGCTTTTAGTGAATTTAACAATATCTTTAAGCAAATTTTTAATTATGAAGAAAATCCTTGGTATCGGCAATGCTCTTGTCGATATAATGACTCTTATAAATGATGATGATATTCTCGTTAAATTTTCACTCCCCAAAGGAAGCATGCAGCTTGTAGATGGATCAGAATCACACAGAATAAAATCCGGGACAGACAATTTTCAAAAAATACTTACTCCGGGAGGCTCCGTTGCAAATACTGTTCACGGACTGGCAATGCTGGGTGCTGAAGCCGGATTCATAGGTTCAGTAGGCAAAGATGAAACAGGAGATATTTTTGAAAACGAAATGAGAAAGGCAGGTGTGATGACCTTCCTGTCGAGGCATGACTCCCCCACCGGGACAGCGGTTGCCCTTGTTTCACAAGACCATGAAAGAACATTTGCCACTCATCTGGGAGCAGCTGTGGAATTTGATGACAAAGACCTTGATCCTGACATATTCAGGGCTTACGGCATTCTTTATATTGAAGGTTACCTGATAAATAATTTCCGGCTGGTAGAGAGCGCCTGCAGCATGGCCCGCAAGCAGAACATGACAATTGCCCTTGATCTGGCAAGCTATAATGTTGTTGAAAATTATCTGAATGAATTCAGGGCAATAGTAAGGGATTATATTGATATCCTCTTTGCCAATGAGGATGAGGCCAGGGTATTTACAGGACTTGATACCGGGGATGCACTTGCGGAAATGGCGAGGCACACATTAATCTCGGTTGTAAAGAGAGGTGAGGCCGGGTCGTTGCTCATGAAAAATGACGAATTTGTAAAAGTGGATCCCCTTCCCGTAAATTGTGTTGACACCACAGGCGCAGGTGATCTTTATGCCAGCGGCTTCCTGTATGGCTTTGCACAAAATCTCGGACTTGAAAAATGCGGTGTCCTCGGATCCGTAATGGCAGGAAATGTTATAGAAACAGTAGGTGCAAAAATCCCTGACGAAAAATGGCCTTCAATAAAAAAATACGTTTCAGTCCTGTCCGCTGAAAACTCCCGTGAAGAAAAATAAACCGGCTTTCCCTGTCTTGTTCTTCCCTTCATACCTTTTCATCACTTCCGTCCAGGTAGTAATGATTATACCATTTTCCTCAAAATATTTTTTCACCACCGGATCGGAAAACAGCTGTGCCTCCCACACACGCTGCTGCCATGAACCGGTTATTGTTTTAAGATTGTCCGTTTCAACCGAAGGGTGGAATATAATTTCCGTAAGTCCGGGTTTAAGCGAAGATACCAGTGCAAAGAAATTGTCCCGTTTATTTTCATATGAACTGCCATCCGGAACAGCGGAAAAATTATCCAGTTTTGGAAGATCATACTGATTCAGGAGATCAATCACTTCCTGTGATATCGGATAACCCTGCCTTCTGAAATTTTCAATTATTTCGGGATCAGCGGTCTCCAGTGCATTTGCCGGCAGCTTATATTCCCTGGCCAGGCTGAGAAAAACTTTGAGATAATCGACTGATCCGTATAAAGTTCCCATATGTGTATCAATATGTGTCGGCCTGAATCCCATTGACAGAACTTTATCTATCTGGGCCCTCAGTTCCGTTTCAACTTCAGCAGCGGAAGCATGCATCAGAACATCAGGTACATTACGCCACATCATACCATCGGGATCCGTCAGTCCGGGAACTTCTGCAGTATCTGCAACAGGTCCCCAGCGCCAGGTCTCCCATTCACTGGTAAGTGTCGCATGTATCCCGATATCAGGTGAGTCCTGTGTTTTGGCCCATTCTATCAGCTCCCCGGAATAGGCACAAGGTACCATTACAGCAGCTGAACGAATGTCTCCCGACTCAAAATAATTCATTACTGCTGTATTGGCTTCGCCACACATTCCTGCATCGTCACAGTGAAGAAGAAGTACTCTGGATCCTTTTGGAAATCCCAGCTTTTCTGCATTGTTTTCGGGATGTGAGTTTCCGCATGCAGTAAAAAAAAGGAGGAAGGCCGCCAATAATATTGCCGGCAGATTAAGTGGTGAACATTTTTGTAATATCATATCTTTTGAAATTAAGGTAAATCTTAAACAGGATATAATGCTTAACTCCTTTAATAACCCTTAATTGTATCCATTTTACAGACAAAGATATATACGCCGGAAAGGATATCAAAACATATTTTCCCGCAAAATCATATTCTTTCAGTTACTGAGCCGGAATACAGGATTCATTCATCGCTGCCTCAAGCTAATGGCTGGCGATTATAAACCCCATAGTGGACTTTCACCCCCTGGTTATTTATCATGCACGGCACACATAAAAAAGGGGCAGTGAATACCAGCCCCTTAAAATATAATATAGAGGAAAGATTTATTTTTTCAGCAGATCGCGTATCTCTGTCAGAAGTGTTTCCTCCTTGCTGGGCTTGGGAGGTGATGCAGGAGCTTCTTCCTCTTGCTTCTTGAGTGCATTCATTCCCTTAATAAGCATGAATACTGCAATTGCAATGATCAGAAAATCGATTGTCACCTGTATAAAATTTCCATAGTTCCAGGTTACCGCCGGTTCCAGCTCTGTAGCTGCCTTCATAACCAGTTTCAGGTCGGTGAAATTAACCCCGCCCAGGAGCAATCCGATAGGGGGCATGATTATGTCATTCACCACCGAGGAAACGATTTTGCCAAATGCAGCACCAATGATTATACCGACAGCCATGTCGACGACATTGCCCCGCATTGCAAATGCTTTGAATTCATCAATTAGTTTCATAATTACGGGTTTAAGTTAATTGTTAAAATTAAAATTTATAAGAAAATCCTACTCCGAATATCTCCTTGAACTGTACCAGTGAACCCACCGACTTTTCTTCATCAGCAACCTTTATCTTTATATCGTCATCATAAAGCAGGTGTGTGTTGAAGCTTACAGAGATATATTTGTTAATTTTCAGACCGATCAGTGTTTCCCAGCTGACATCCACATTCTGGGGGTTATGTGCATAATTGGAAAAGAGGTCCAGCTTTGTGGTAAAAGAAACATTCTTTAAAAATTCACTGGTAAAATCTGATTTTGAATAAATAGCTCTCAGATATCCCCCTATTTCACTCCTTGATTTTTCACCCGGTTTTACACCGAAAGCTCCTGCTGCAGACAGGTCATCATCTGTGACAAAAGTAAATTTTGCAGTCAGGGGCGCAATAAATGCACTGAAATAAGCATCAGGCTTATAATCCAGTCCAAGGGCTGTAAGAAGATATGCCGGCGCAAAGAGATTTGAAATTTTTGTTTTCTCCTCACCATCATACTTGTAACCCGGCTGCATTTGCGTCTTAAAGTTCACCAGACCTGCATAATACAGGTTTTTAAGTGCCTGTCTTCCGTATTTTGAAAGAAAATCAATCTTGTCATCAGTCTTCTTATAACCCTCGTCACCCTGTTTGAGAAGCCCGTAGCCAAGATCCAGGGAATTATCCCAGGTAAATTTTTCACCTTTCAGATTTGCAAAATGACTGAATATCCCGTTTATTGCCATTGATTTTTGTCCGCCTGCCGCCCAGTTTGTAAGCGAGGTCTGGGCAAGACTGACGGAAAGCAATCCGCCCCTTTTCCAGCCAAAAGCAGTATCGGCCGACAGTGTACGAAGATTTTTTTCACCCTCGGTAACCTGTGCCCTGACAGAAAAAATGAGTATAAAGAACAGAACGGTCAGTGTATAGATTTTTTTTCCAATATTCATAATAAATATTTTAAATATTATAAAATAAACTGACCGGCCTTTCGGAGGCCGGTTCAACATTTTTTACAAACTAAGGGGGGGAAATTATTTTTCGACTTCTATGATCTCGGCCTTTTCTGCACTCCTCATT
>JAAYKX010000021.1 GCA_012522155.1 Bacteroidales bacterium | reverse complement strand
TGTGAATCCAAAAAACAAAAAGATCTTTTCAGCCAGCCCCTATTACGATAAGCTGCTACTTGAAAAACTGGCATGGGACGGTATGCTTTACCGATATAGAAAGAACATTGATGAAGCAAAAAAGAGAATCCGGCATGAGCTTGAAATAATCGACAAACTTGGTTTTTCTGCATATTTCCTGATAACATGGGATATTGTAAGATATTCAATGTCACGGGATTTTTACCATGTAGGCAGGGGAAGCGGAGCAAATTCCATTGTTGCTTATTGTTTGAAAATCACTAATGTTGATCCTATTAATCTAAACCTTTACTTCGAGAGGTTCATTAATCCCAAAAGAAGCAGTCCGCCTGACTTTGACATTGATTATTCATGGAAGGAAAGAGATGAAGTCATAGATTATATATTTAAAAGATACGGATATCATCATACTGCCCTTCTCGGAACAATCAATACCTTCAGGGGAAAATCCATTGTGCGGGAGCTTGGAAAGATTCACGGGCTGCCAAAAGAGGAGATAGATGAGCTGATTAACAATCCTTTCTCCGGGGGGAACAGCAATGAAATAAGCAACATTATCTTTTCAACGGGTCGCAGGATCGCCGATTTTCCAAATATAAGAAGCATTCATGCCGGAGGTATTCTTGTTTCCGAGGAAGTTCTTTCATATTACACAGCTCTTGACATGCCTCCTAAAGGATTTCCGACAACCCAGTGGGATATGTACACTGCTGGTGAGATAGGCTTCGAAAAGCTGGATATACTCAGCCAGAGAGGCCTGGGACATATAAAGGAGAGCGTGGAAATCATACTGAAAAACCGTTCGGCAGGTATTGACATTCATGCAATCCAGAAATTCAGGAATGATCCGAAGATCAGGCAATATCTCCGCACCGGGGAAACAAAGGGATGTTTCTATGTGGAAAGTCCTTCAATGCGGAGCTTGTTACAGAAACTCAGATGTGATGACTATACAACACTTGTTGCCGCCAGTTCAATAATCAGACCCGGGGTGGCACGCTCGGGAATGATGCGGGAATATATTTTTCGTTTTCATAATCCCGACAAATTCAATTACTTACATCCGGTAATGAAAGAACAGCTTGAGGAGACATTCGGAGTAATGGTCTACCAGGAAGATGTTCTCAAAGTGTGTCATCATTTTGCCGGTCTGGATCTTGCAGATGCAGATACACTCCGCAGGGCTATGAGCGGGAAACACCGTTCAAAAAGAGAAATGCAACGAATAGTTGACAAATTTTTTTCAAACTGCCGGAAGAAAGGTCATGATGAAAATCTTATAAAAGAGATATGGAGACAGATAGAATCGTTTGCCGGTTATTCGTTTTCCAAAGCCCATTCGGCATCTTATGCCGTTGAAAGCTTTCAAAGCCTTTATCTGAAAGCACATTTTCCACTGGAATTCATGGTAGCTGTTATCAATAACTTTGGCGGGTTCTACAAAACCTGGGTTTATGTACATGAAGCAAAAAGATACGGGGCCGCTATTCAGCTTCCCTGCGTTAATAAAAGCAACTTCAAAACAACCATATATGGTTCTGATATTTACCTTGGATTTATTCATATTACTGGTTTTGAGGCCAGACTTGCCGGCTTAGTGGAAGAAATACGCCATGCACAGGGAGATTTTACTGACCTTGACAATTTTGTAACAAGGGTCAGACCCGGGCTTGAACAAATAATACTTCTGATAAGAGCAGGAGCATTCCGGTTTACAGGCAGGAAAAAAGCCGTATTGTTGTGGGAGGCTCACATGATGATAAATAAGGGAAGTCCTGAAAAGACCAGACCTCTCTTTACCCCTCCCGTCAGAAAGTTCGTCCTTCCCGATCTTGAACAGAACATACTTGATGATACCTATGACGAAATAGAACTGCTCGGCTTCCCGGTGTCCCTTACATGGTTTGACATGCTGGAAACATCATTCCGCGGGGAGCTCACAGCGCGTGACATGATACACTTCAAAGGCCGGAAAGTCAGAATGGTCGGACATCTTGTAACTGTAAAACATATTAAAACAGTAAAAAAGGAGTTGATGGCTTTTGCTTGTTTCATTGACAGTGAAGGGAATTATTTTGATACTACTCATTTTCCGCAGTCACTCAAAAGCTGTCCTTTTAAAGGATCAGGCAGTTATCTCATCCTTGGCAGGGTGGCAGAAGAATTCGGACATGCCTCCCTGGAAGTTGAAAAAATGGCCAGGCTCCCGGTCAGGCCTGACAAAAGATATGGCTTTTAGTCTGTTTGCCGTATTACCCTGTGTATTCCTTTCAGCGCCTGAATTTTTTTAATGATGCTGTACAATACATCATTGTTGGGAACCAATATACCAAGGTTTCCTTCAAACATTCCTTTCTCCGAGCTGTAACTGAAGCTTCTTATTGTAACATTGTAAAGTGAAACTGCTTCCGATATCTGATTTACGATACCTGTATTTACAAATCCTGTTATTTTGACTGTCGTGATGAATGATGTAAGGCGTTCTGTTTTGGTCCATTGTGCGGCAACAATCCTGTAAGGATATCTTGTCATCAGATTATGGGCATTCGGACATCCTTTCCGGTGAATTTTTATACCTTCCGAAATGGTGACAAATCCGAACACGGGATCTCCGAATACCGGCCTGCAGCACTTTGCCAGTTTATAGTCAAGACCTTCCACTTTATCTTCTATTACCAGGAAGTCAGAATACAGAGTATCAGGATCTTCTTTTGGCTCTTTCAGGCTTGTTACGGGATCATGGGGAGCCGGAGCAACCGGTTCTCCGCCCTGAAGGACTTCCTTAATTTCAAGGAGTTCGATTTTTCCCTCTGCTATAAAGTTATAAAAATCCTGGGCTGTCCTGAAATTATAATGATTGATAAGCTGCTGAATAACAGTATCATTATAATTCATTTTCCAGTTTTTAAGACGCCGCATAAGGATCTCTTTTCCTTCGGCCGCAGTTCTTGTCTTTTCTGCATTGAGGGCAAGCCTGATTTTTGACTTTGCTTTGCTTGTCACCACAAAGGACAGCCAGTCCTGTTTGGGTTTCTGATTCTTTGACCGGAGTACATTTACATGATCCCCGTTTTGCAGAGCATATCTGAGAGTAACATTTTTTCCGTTAACCTTACCCCCTACGCATGTGGAGCCCACCTCTGTATGAATATCAAAAGCAAAATCAAGAAGGGTTGCGCCGGCGGGCAACTGCCTCAGATCACCTTTGGGAGTGAATACAAATACTTCATCGGTATAAAGCCCGGAGCGGATCTGGTCAAAGAAAGCAGTATCCTCTTTTTCAGGAGATTCAAGTATTTCTCTCATCCTGTTCAGCCACACATCAAGCCCGCCTTCTGCTTTTACCCCCTTATAACGGAAATGGGCTGCAAGGCCCTTTTCAGCTATTTCATCCATCCTTTCGGACCGGATCTGTACCTCTACCCACCTTCCTCTCGGACCTATCACTGTGGTATGAAGGGATTCATACCCGTTTGATTTAGGAACAGACAACCAGTCCCGTAAACGGCTCGGATTTGGCTGATAGAGATCTGTTACCACTGAATATGCACGCCAGCAGTCTGACTTTTCATTTTCAGGCACACTCCGCAGAATTATTCTGACTGCAAACAGATCATAAACTTCTTCAAATTCAACCTCCTGCTTTTTCATTTTCATCAAAATGGAATGGATTGATTTGGTCCGGCTTTTAATGCTGAATTTAAAGCCGAGGTTTTGAAGCTTTTCCTGCAGTGGTTGTGAAAATTCTTTAATAAACCTGTTACGTGAAGCAGTTGTCTGCCTCAGGCGGCTGACAATATAGTCGTACTTTTCCGGCTCAAGGAACTTAATTGCCAGATCCTCCATTTCCGATTTTATATTATAGAAACCAAGTCTGTGTGCCAGAGGTGCATAAAGGAAATAGGTTTCCGAGGCAACGGGAAGCCTGTCCTTTTCCCGCGCCTTTTCAAGATTGCGCATATATTCCAGCCGTTCAACAAGTTTAATCAATATGACACGAACATCATCAGCCAGGCTTAATAACAGTTTTCTGAAATTTTCAGCCTGAAAGCCAGATTGCATGGATTCCAGACTGCTTATTCTTGAAAAACCTTTCAGAATTCCGGTTACTTTGTGGCCAAACTGCTTTTCCAGTTCAGGGGAATTGAGGTCAAGCTTGTCATATGAATCATGAAGAAGTGCAGTAATTATTGATGTTGGCCCCAAACCCATTTCAGCAGCAATTATTCTTGCAACAGATAATGTGTGAAGCACCTGGGACTCTCCAGTCAGCGTTACGCATCCCTCACCTGTTTTTATTGAAAGATCCAGCGCAGCCCTGATCCTGGGGATATCTTCCTGTGAAATACTGTTTTTTGCAGCTATAAGAAGTGCCCTGTATGCCGATTTTATTTTTTTTGAATCCACTTCCCCTGCCGGTTTTCTTGTTGAAAGTAAATAAATATTGAATAATAAAAGCTGACAATCCCGAAATGAATATTATCATATCCGGGATTCTGGTTTGCGGTCAATGACTCCTGAAACCGTATCAGCAAAAGCCCTGCGGAGTTGAATTGAAAAGAGTAATGCGATTAACACAGCAAGCCTGTAACCGCTATACCTAATGCTGGTACGCTGTGTATTCTTATAATTATTTTATTCCGGGGATTCTTGCTCTCTCAAGACCCGCTGTTCACAGCGGCTGCACAAATTAGTGATATTTTTCAGCTCTCTTGCTTTTGCAACAGTTCCCTCGAATATTTCATCTGTCCTGTCAGTATTTATATACGAACAATCAGGAAACAGATGATAGACTCTGCCCGATTTTGTCCAGTAAACATGATTTACGCCATCCATCAGAGCTTCCACCTGCTGTGTCTGTTCCAGGTATTGTTCCTGTGATGGCGGATTGAAGTCGACTCCGGCCACACCAGCTATCAGCAGGGCAATTACGGCTACTGTTCCGACAAGGCCTTTTTGCTTCCCGCTAAGATCCTTGTTTGTGAAAATAAGAATTACAAGAGGAAGGAAGGCTATGATACTGATAATAACACCAAGCTGATTCTGAATAAAGAACCTGACCTTTTCCTTTTCTGATGCAGGATCAAATCTGTTTGCCTTTTTCCAGAGCATTGATCCTGTAACGGCAAAAATCAATGCAGCAACTATCAGAACGATCAGAATGGTAGTATTGACCGGAACATTGCGCAGCTGAAAAATGGCAACAATCTCAAAAGCAATCGCCACAATCCAGGCGACAGCAGCAATAATTCTGAAATTCCGGGCTTTTGCCTTGCTTTCGTCACTTGCAACAAATTTCGTGGTCTTTCCACTTGCCGGAGCAGAGCCTTTTCCATCATCTTCAACCCTAGTTATCTTCTTTGAAGTTTTTTTGTTTTCCATTATATCATGTTTTGTTGGTTAAAGCATTTTGTTTTCCGGTTTGCTCAATGAGGCCGGAATATGTATTTTAAAAATCAGTCATTTTATCCTTTAAACACCTTTACAGAAGCAGATAATAATATAATCAGATTTAAGGATGCAAATTTAATAATTATTAACAAAAAAACATCAGCCAGGTTCAGGTCCGGGATAAAACCTTCTTCCTCATTGCATTTTCACTCATGAACAACTATGGTGTTTCCAGGTGTTCAAGATTTTCGATTCCCAGTGTTCTGGAAAGATCAGCCAGTTCCCTGAGATTTATTTCGCCTTTAATGGAAACCAGGGAATTTCCATTCCTTCCTCTTGTGACCATCAGCAGTTCAGAAATGATCTCCCCCTTCTGTCGCACAAGGAACCTGGTGATATCAGTACCTTCCTGTACAAACATAAGTTCTTCATATTCTGATTTATTCAAAATTCTGCCAAGCTCTGAATGAAAATTAACCTTAGTTCCGGAAAGGGAATCCTTCTCTGATAATATCCTTATCGATTTAAGACGCAGCAGTATATTATTAGCTTTATCCGGCCCGCTGCTCATGGTTCCCAGCATATTCAGCATTTTACCAGAAATATATACAGATGTAAACCCCTCTTTTTCAGAATATTTATCAAATAATGCCTCAAGGGAAGCAGGTTGTGCAGGGAGTATCCGACTGATGATCAAAAAGATCACCGGGAAACATATTTTTTTCATCTTTTCTTATATTTTGAATATAGTGCATTTTCATCTTTGTGATTATTATCCGGAATCTGCAGACCTGTTCTCGTTAATCCTGTATTAAAGGAATTCAAGGATCTGCTTAAGGCTTTAATATCATCAAATGTTGTTTTTGCAAGATCTGCCACCGGGATAACTGCTTCTGCAGCCATATTTAACCTCAGGGAAACATCCGAAAGCACTTTCATGGTCTCAGCATAAGCCCTTGAAGGATCCGTATATGTGTCATCCGGCTCCTTATCCAGTTTGAAAAAGAACCAGAATGTAATAATTATCAGTATAGTAGCCGCAGCACCAGAAAGTGTTAATAAATATCTTTTTACGGACTTTTGTTCCGATACTGGTATTTGTTTTGGAAAAAGCTTTTGTTTCTGTACGGACTCTTCTAAATCATCAATAGCTTTAATAATCCTCGTTTCAAAATCTGAAGAAGGAACAGGTATTTTTTCTGATTCAGAATAATACCGAAAAATCTCCCTTTCAATTTCGTATCCGGGAAAAACAGAATCTCCGCAAAGCAAATCCTTTAGTTCCTGTTCTTCCCCAGTGGAGATGTTGGCACTATAGTACTTTTCCAGCAATTTTTTAAGTCTATGCTCTTTCATTAACATATTTAAGGTATTTCGCTTTGATAATTTTACGAGCCCGTGATAATGTCACCCTCAGTGTATTGATATTTATTCCGTTTTGATTTGATATTTCTTCATAAGATAAACCATTGATTTCCCTGAGTTGAACCAGATCACGGTATAATGGCGGAAGTTCATCGATGATCCGGTTTAGAATATTCTGATTGTCAGTCTGTACCATTTTCTCAAAGGGTGAAGGAGATGGATCAGGGCCTGGTAACTCAGCTCCGTTCCTTTCAGTATCAATAAATTTCCGCTTCCTGATCATGTCAATACAACTGTTTTTTGTCATTACTATACCCAGTGCATCTACATCAGCGTATTTGTCGAGCTTGTCACCCATCAGCCACATTTTCATAAAAACCTCCTGCACAATATCCTCAGCTTCCTGCTGGTTCCTGAGTATACGGAATGCTGCTGCAAAGAATTTACGGTTGTTTCTGTGTATTATTTCATTAAATACATCCCTGGTCATCAGGCTGGAAAAGTTGCTGAAAATTACCCGTAAAAATAAGGCCAAATCTCTTTCCCGTCAATATCCTTTAGTTTTCTGGAAAGTCTTTTTGCTTCTTTAAATGTCATATTTCCCTTGATTTGTACAATAAAATTGTCTTCTCCTCCTGCAATTACCAGGAACTCCCTGAATGACCTTCCGCTGCTCCGTGTCAGCATCACCAGGGTCCTGCCGGCCTTTTTTACACTCATGAATTCCCTGTATTTTCTGCGGTCAGATCCTTTTTTAATCAGATCATAAAAATTATCCGTTATCCTGTAAGGACTGGTCTGTACAAGTATCCTTATAGTTGTAATGTCTCCCGGCAGATAAGTCCCGGCACACCCCTTGTCGCTCAATGCTCTTGCAAACTTAAGAAGGTCGCCACTTATCGTAACTGAGGTAAATTCCTCCCTGCCTGCATATTTGTCAAACAATGATTCAATGGTTTCCTGTCCGTACGATGATGTCAGAACCAGTGTTAAGAACATTCCGAATATCATTTTTTTCATATTGATCTGTTTTGAATTATTTCCTTATATTACTGACGTATGACATCGGATTTCATTACAGTCCAAATACGATTTTAATGTCAAAATTGAAAAACGTAATGAAAATTTGGAATAGTTTAAAAAAAATCTACCTTTGCACACGCAATTTTAGGGGATGATTCAGTAGCTCAGCTGGTAGAGCATCCCGCTTTGCGGGAGGGTCTCCAGGTTCTTTTAAATATTATTTGATTCAGTAGCTCAGCTGGTAGAGCACATCCCTTTTAAGGATGGGGTCCTGGGTTCGAATCCCAGCTGAATCACACAATTAACAGGAGGAAATAAAATAAGTTTCCTCCTGTTTTATTT
>JAAYKX010000182.1 GCA_012522155.1 Bacteroidales bacterium | reverse complement strand
ATCCTTTCAGCTGCCTTTTCCGATGCCTCAATCTCGGGATGTACAATATTTATCTGTCCGTTGAAAACACCCGGTTTTCCAAAGACAATATATTCCGGACCCGGACCGTATGTGCCGGTGATCCATCTGGTCCCCCTGAACCAAATAAGCCTGATTGTACCCGTATCATCACCGAAATCTGCTACCAGTCTCTTTCCGCGGCCCTCGCCTTCGGAGTAAAATCCTCTTATGTGACCCCTGATCTGAACATGGGGCAAATCCGGTTCCAGTTCCGATATCCTGTAAAAACGTGTCCTGTCAATATATTTATAGGGAAAATAATACAGGAGGTCGCGGTAATTGCGGATATTAAGCTCACTGTTAAGCAGTTCTGCCCTTTTGGGTCCGACACCCGGCAAATATGTTATATTTGTTTCAAGGAGATCCTGCATTCCGGCATTGTAACTCATACTTTCAATGATTGACGAAATTAAGTAATTTTGGAGAGCTTACCTAATTGGATCAAAGCCGGTGGTTCAGCACAGGTTCTTGTAAAAAATACAGCCTGTGCAGGCTTATATTTACAAACTGATTATGTTATCCGCAAGGGCAGTAAAATATCTGAAGTATATTCTTTTTTCAAGGCACGGAAAGGGCCGGGGAATCCACAGCCCCTTTGTTTTTGACATTGTTTCACGTGTTTTCAGGAATAAAACCGATCCGGAAATTGTCTTATTGATTGAAAATATAAGGAAAAGGCAGATTTCAGATAGAACAGAAATCGAAGTTCTTGATCTCGGATCCGGTTCACTGGCATCAGAAGGCAGTATAAAAAGAGTGAGTGACATTACAAAATATTCATCTGTTCCTCCCGTATACGGACAGTTGCTGTACAGGATGGCGCAGGAATCCGGAGAACCGGGAATTATTGAATTTGGCACATCCACCGGTATCAGTACAATGTATCTTGCAGCCGGCCGGCCTGATACTGAAGTAATCACCATGGAAGGCTGTCCTGCCTTGTCAGAAATTGCTGCCCGTAATTTCAGCAGTACAGGACTGAATAATATTATTCAGATAATGGGGGATTTTGATGATTCGCTTCAGGAAATAAAGAGAAGATCCGTCCGGCCCGGACTTGTGTTCATTGACGGGAATCATAAAAAGGAGGCGACAGTCAGATATTTCCGGGAGATGGCGGCCATTTCCGGAAATGAAACGGTAATCATAATTGATGATATTCACCTGACAAAAGAAATGGAAGAAGCCTGGGAGGAGATCAGGAAATCTGAAAATGTCTCATTTACCATCAGTGTTTTCAGAATGGGGATGGTTTTTTTCAGGAAAGGAATGAGCCGTTTTGACTATGTGATAAGATATTAATAAAAATTAATACATATTAATTCAGAATTAAACTAAAATAATCTAATATTGCAACTTTTAAAACAGCAGGTCTATGGATAAAATGATTGAAGTTCAGAATATTGTTAAGAATTATCAGATTGGTTCGGTAGTAGTAAGGGCCCTGAGATCAGTCTCCGTCAATATACACAGGAATGAGTATGTTGCCATTATGGGACCCTCGGGTTCGGGCAAGTCTACCCTGATGAACCTTCTTGGCTGCCTGGATACCCCGACAAGCGGTACATACATTCTTAACGGCATAGATGTCAGTAAAATGGAGGATGATTACCTGGCTGAGATCAGAAACAAGGAAATAGGCTTTGTTTTTCAGACCTTTAACCTGCTGCCCAGATATACAGCGCTGGAAAACGTTACTTTGCCACTGATCTATGCAGGGATACCGAAGGCCGAAAGGGAAAAGATGGCTGTAGAAACACTTACCCAGGTCGGCCTTGCTGACAGGATGACTCACAAGCCGAATGAACTGTCGGGAGGGCAGAGGCAGCGTGTTGCCATAGCACGTGCCCTTGTCAACAATCCTTCAATCATACTGGCTGATGAGCCTACGGGAAACCTCGACAGCAAGACATCCCTGGATATTATGGGACTGCTTAATGTAATACATAAGAGCGGCAATACGGTCATCCTGGTTACCCACGAGGAAGATATTGCCCGCCATGCAGCACGAATTGTAAGACTTCTGGACGGTGAGGTATTCCAGGATGTTCTTAACGAGAATTACAAACCGGCCTGAATATAATTTCCCGGCCAATGAAGATTTATACGCGAAGCGGTGATGACGGAACAACATCACTCCCGGGAGGCAGGAGAATTCCCAAGCATCATGTCAGAATAGAAGCCCTGGGATCTGTTGATGAACTGATATCGTGGCTCGGACTCCTCAGGGATCAGAAAGAGATTTACGGGTACCGGGATTTTCTTATCCATCTTCAGAGTCAGCTTATGAGATTTGCTGCCGTGATTTCTTCCGGAGATGACCGTGATGTTACAGAAAAGCTTCTGCCCGCTCCGGAATCCGTTAAAATTGTTGAAGATGAAATAGACAGGATGGAAAAGGAGCTGGTCCCGGTGGACTACTTCATTATTCCCGGTGGCAATATTGCCGTATCATATTGCCATATAGCAAGATGTGTTTGCCGCAGGACAGAAAGAGCCGTTCTCAGACTCTACGAAAAAGATAAAACAACAGCTCTGGCAGGCGTATTTCTAAACCGTTTGTCTGACTATCTTTTCATTTTGTGCAGAAGAATCAGTTCAGATCATGATATTGAGGAAATTAGATGGCAGGTATAATGTGAGAAAAAAAATGTATGATTTATATTGTTTTTTTAGTTAAAAAAATATATATATTTGCAAACTTTTTAAAAAACTCACCCTTAAAGGAATATTATGTACTGGACACTTGAATTAGCATCTAAACTTGAGGATGCTCCCTGGCCTGCCACCAAGGATGAGCTTATAGATTTTGCTATAAGATCGGGTGCCCCTCTGGAGGTTGTTGAAAACTTGCAGGAAATAGAGGATGAGGGGGATATATATGAAGGCATTGAGGATATCTGGCCTGATTATCCCAGCAAAGATGACTTTTTTTTCAATGAAGATGAATATTAGAGAAGGAGCTGCCGGCTGTCAGGAAAGCAGATCCTTCCGCTGAGACATTCTTTTTTACCCTGTCACATGGTAAGCGCTGTATTCAGTTCTTAAAGATATCCAGAATTTTTTTCGGCCTGAGGTAATCATACCATCTGAATCCGTCCAGATGCGGATTTCCCTGCGGTGATTCGGAGGGAGGATCAATGACTCCTTCAGGACTTTGATTTTCTGTAATCACCGAGATCTTTCCCTTGTCGATATAAATTTCAATATCGGAGCTGGTTGCCTTGTTAACAGCCATTATTTCATCCCCTTCTCCCAGGTAATAAAGAGATTCCCCGTTTCCGTTGATTTCAATCCTGTATAGTTCATTATCCCTGAAATATCCGGTCAGGGATCTTCCCTTTATCTGATTGTATCTCATGGTATCCACCTGGCTTGCAACAAATGCGGAGCTGAACAGTTCCATCCTGTCGGCCTTCCTGTTTTTTGTGAACAAGGCCATGGAGTCGGAGGTCATCTGGTTCTCTTCTGCCCATAATACCGGTTCATCGTAGAACCTGATCACGGAGTCCCTGAAGGAATATGACAGTGAATCGCATTTTGCCTGCATATCCCTGCTGAATATCCTGCATCCGTAATATGCCGACATAAGCCTGAAACTTATTCCCAGACTGTCGGTGAGGGTTACCGATCTGATTGTGTCGCCATGAAGGAAAAGTGAATCCTTATCCGATATCTGGATGAACATGGCGCTGTCAGTAATCATAAAACGTTCGGGCTGCCTGTAATACCATGCATAATCTCCTGCAACGGATATCTGGTGACTGGTGTCGGTGATACTCGCATTTCCGAATGCAAGACCATATCCGTTTTGTTCCTCATAATAAAGTGAATCACCCCTGATGATCTGCTTTTTATTGTCGAGCAGGGCATTGCTCCAGATACGTGATATATTGTTTTCCGTATCATACCAGCCTTTTTCGCAGTAAATATATATACTGTCACCCTTCATTTCCGAGGGGCCGGTAAAGAATGCCGTTTTGGTTTCAGTATTGTAATCCATCGTATCAGCGGTCATTATATAATCGGGATTAATGATCTTCACATTATTTTTGAAATTGAAGATCCTCGTAGCTGCATAATACCTCCCGATCAGGCTTGTAAGTGTATTATCACCGTTAATGATCCTGCCGCTGTCGCTGTATTGTGCAATTTCGGTTTTTACATCGTAGCTTATGGAGTTTGTGTAGAGATGGGTTTCCTTGTCAACAAGTTCCGCATTTCCGGTAAGTACAGCTATTTCAGTAATACCGTCATAAAAAAGATAATTCCCGTAAATATCAAGAGTGTCTCCCTGTTCGATATGTATGTTGCCGTATGCCTCTACCTGGTTTTTGTCGGGATAGAAATGTGCACTGTCACAGAACATTGAAATCTGGTTGTGTTCAAGGGAAACACTGCCCAGCAGTCTGTGCCAGTCTTTTCCGGTCTCCCTGTCCCTCAGGATGATGTCTTCATCGGCATGCCTGAGTATGATTTTTCTTTTACCCGCTCTGCCCCCTGATATTTCCTGTGCATGAAGTGCTGCTGCCAGTGAAAGAATAAATACAAGTCCGGCACATATGAATTGTCCGGCTGAGATATTGTTTCTGATTACCTGAAATAGATTTACCTGAGCCATCCCTCATCAAGAAAGTCGCACGACCTGAATTCGTCGCTTATTTTTATATATGTGACTTCAACTTTTTTCCTGATCCATTCATCATAGGCTTTGGCGCGCTTGTTCATCAATGCCGCATTACTCAGGTTCTGGTAATCATCCTTAAGGTTGGCACGGTGTGCAGGCACTTCATTATCCATTCTCACGATCCTGAACACCTCATTGTTGTCCTCATCGGTGGTACGGAAGGGTTCGGAAACTTCTCCTATTTTGAGATCCCTTACCTGAACATACATTTGCGGATTAAGTTCCTCAAGCGTAAACCATGTATCCCGTTCGGAGGGATTGGTTTTAACATATTTCCCCCCGTTTATCCTGCTGTCTTTATGCGTTGAATACCTCCTGGCAATATTTTCGAATTTCAGACTGTCCTTCCTTATCAGGTTTGCAAGGGAATCAAGCTGGTGCATGGCCTTTGCCGCCTGTTCGGGTTTTACTTTCGGCCTGATAAGGATATGCCTTGTGTTGATAAGGTCGCCGTTGCGGTCGATCATCTGAATGATATGGAATCCGTATCTCGTTTCTATGATTCTTGAAACAGTATTTTTTGTAAGGCTGAATGCTTCATCCGCATATGGCTTTTCAAGCTCACCCCTGAGCATAAAGCCAAGTTCACCTCCTCTCGGGGCCGTTCCGGGATCTTCTGAATATAAAACCGCCAGTGCAGCGAAACTTTTGCCGTCAAGTATTTCCCCCCTGATATCGAGAAGCTTCTGCCTGGCTTCAGCTTTGTTTTCCTCATTATCAGGAGGATCGAACTGGATTATGCTGATCTGTACCCTGGCGGGGACAACAGGAAGGGAATCGGAGGGGATGCTGTTGAAGAATTTTTTCAGTTCATTCGGAGTGATGGTGACGTTGCCTGCAACAGATCCCTGTACCTGACCGACAATTTCCTGGTCAATAAGTGCCTTGCGAATGTCGCGCCGTATCTCAAGAAGGCTTTTTCCAAAATATTTTTCAAGTGCCTCCTCACTTCCCGACCTCCTTATGGCATCATTGAGTCTTGCATTCATCTCACCTTCAACCATGTCGTCCGTTACCTCAATACTGTCTATGCGTGCCTGGTCGATAAAAAGTTTCTGCGTAAGCAGTTCCCTTAGCACGTGGCAGCGCAGCTCCTCAACCGGTCTCCTGTTTCCGCCGCTTCTGAGATCGAGAACCATATTTTCAATATCTGAAAGATAGATTACTTCATTTCCAACAATTGCTGCAACAGATTCGACAAGAACCTGTGCCCGGCCGGGGATGAGGCCGGAAATCCAGAATACAGCCACAATCAGGAATAATCCTGAATATCTTCTCATAATAGCTTATTTTATTAGTAAGGTGAAAATGTTCTTTTTCAATGCATCATTGTATATTCCGTTTTCAAGCGACTGTATGAATTCCAGCCTCCTGTTGGTCCATATGATCCTTTTGATGTCATCGCTGACGTATTCAAAGGGGGCAGTTGCTGACCTGAGCCTGTAATCGCGTATTGACAGCATGTAAATATATGCCGAATCCACGCCTGACGTTTCATAAAACGTATTATTCCGCAGAAAATTTTCCTGGTTATTTATTGCAGATGGAAATTCTGCCATTAACTGGTTCAGGGTTATCCATTCGTCATTGAAATCATCATATTTTTCTG
Organism: Bacteroidales bacterium; assembly: GCA_012522155.1. Classification (GTDB taxonomy): domain Bacteria; phylum Bacteroidota; class Bacteroidia; order Bacteroidales; family VadinHA17; genus LD21. The sequence continues at coordinate 7,647 of JAAYKX010000182.1, read as the reverse complement.
CAAACTGGTAACAGAGGGATTCAAGCTGACGGAGGCCTGCCTGATTATTTGAGCGGGCAAGATTCCTTATCCTTGCCAGTCCGGGTGTTTCCCGGGGAAGCTTGATGAAAAGGGCTTTCACTATATTATAGTTCAGAACAAAGCTTTCCTTGTTGTTAAGGTAGTAGTTTTCCAGCTCCGTGTCACTTATTGTGGTATCCATTTTCTGAAGCATCAGCTGCCTCTGGTACTGATAGATGACAAGATTCATCCTCGCCTCCTTCACCTGGTTGTCTATATCCTTCATCAGGTCGGATGTGATGTTTTCCTCAGCCTTCTGATACATAAGCTCGCGCTTCGCCCAGCTGTTGATATAATTTTTAACAAGGGCAATACTGTCGGTGGAGGGTGTTCCTGAGGGAACAAGACTGTTCACCTGGTCAAGATAGAGAGTGGACTTTCCCGCTTTTGCAACAGGAACCCTTTTGGAATTGCTGTTTTTGCATCCTGCCGGAATCAGGATGATCATAAATAATATTAAAAGTATTCTATTCATTTTCTGTATGCTTTTTCACCTCTTCAGGTACTCTGGTGTCAATACTGACGGATAATTTTCCTTCCGCTGTCGAAACCTTCCGCTGTCGAAACCATTCGCTGTCGAAACCATTCGCTTTTCAGTAAATCCCGGCAGCCTGCCATTATCTCAGTCCGGATTTCCCCGGGGCACAGGGCCGACGGCTTATTCGAAAACCTTCCTGCTGTAATTGGGAGATTCCCTGGTGATTGACACATCGTGAGGGTGCCCTTCGATAATGCCTGAACTGGTTACCCTTACAAACCTGGCTTCTTTTTTAAGTATTTTAAGATTTTTTGCTCCCACATATCCCATTCCTGCCCTTAAGCCTCCCGTCATCTGGAAGATGACTTCCGAAAGAAGACCTTTATAGGGAACTCTTGCAGCTATGCCCTCGGGTACCAGTTTTAGAATATCGTCTTCCATATCCTGAAAATACCTGTCCTTTGAGCCCTGCTGCATTGCCTCAAGTGAACCCATCCCCCTGTAGGCCTTGAATTTACGACCACTGTAAATTATTGTTTCACCCGGAGACTCCTCCACGCCTGCAAAAAGAGAACCTATCATTATTGAATCTGCCCCTGTGGCGAGTGCCTTTATAATGTCGCCCGAATATCTTATGCCTCCGTCGGCAATTACCGGAATACCTGAACCCTCTATTGCCCTGGCCGTTTCGTAAATGGCTGAAAGCTGCGGCATTCCAACACCTGCCACCACCCGGGTGGTACATATTGATCCGGGACCAATTCCTACTTTTACCGCATCAGCCCCTTCATCCACGAGCTTTCTGGCAGCTTCAGCCGTTCCGATATTTCCTACAACGACATCTATGCCGGGATAGTTATTCTTTATTTCCCTGAGCATCCTGAGCACATTGCCTGAATGTGCATGAGCGGTGTCAATAACAAGTGCATCAACATTTGCATTAACCAGCGCCTCAGCTCTTTCGGCAGTGTCGGCAGCAATACCGACAGCTCCTGCCACCCTGAGCCTTCCCTTGTCATCCTTGCAGGAATTCGGACGGTCCTTGATCTTTGTAATATCCTTGAATGTTATCAGACCCTTCAGTTTTCCTTCTTCATCAACCATAGGAAGCTTTTCTATCTTGTGCCTCTGCAGTATCCTTGCGGCAGCTTCCAGGTTGGTGTCCTCATCGGTTGTTATCAGATCTATTGTCATCACCTCGGTAATTTTCCGCTTTCTGTTATTCTCAAAGCGAAGATCCCTTTTGGTCACAATACCTTTCAGGACACCGTTCCTGTCAATAACCGGAATTCCTCCGATCCTGTATTCATTCATCAGATTCACGGCATCGGCAACGGTGGCATCAGGATTCATGGTAATGGGATCAAAGATCATCACGTTTTCGGCCCTTTTTACCTTTCTCACCTGTGAGGCCTGCCTATCTATGCTCATATTCTTGTGAATGACGCCAATGCCGCCCTCACGGGCAATTGCTATTGCCAGATCATCCTCCGTAACGGTGTCCATCGCTGCTGACACCAGGGGTGTATTGATCATTATATTTCTTGAAAACATGGAACTCAGATCGACTTCCCTGGGAAGTACTTCCGAGTATGAAGGTATTAACAGGACATCATCGAATGTAAGACCTTCAAACAGAATTTTATCATTTGTAAAGGACATCGGACAGGCTATTAAGTTTTGCCGCGCAAATTACTAAAAATTCATCACTCAGAAAACATTCATTTATGCACAGGAATTTAAAAAATCGGACAGGAGTTAGTATTTTTGTCCAAAGAGGCCATGAAAACAGAAGAATACAGACAGATTCTGACCAGGTACTGGGGTTTTACTTCTTTCAGACCCCTGCAGGAGGAAATAATTCTATCGGTTACTGCCGGAAGGGATACACTGGCCCTTATGCCCACGGGCGGCGGGAAATCCCTTACTTTCCAGGTTCCTGCCCTTCATATGGATGGTATCTGTGTTGTTATCACTCCTCTCATAGCCCTGATGAAAGATCAGGTTAACAGGCTTAAGAGTCTGGAAATAAAAGCAATGGCAATTCATTCCGGCATGTCGGCAGAAGAGATAGACATTGCCCTTGACAATTGTGTTTACGGGGATTATAAATTTCTCTACATTTCACCGGAGAGGATCGGCACCCGCCTGTTTCAGGCGAGGGTTTCACGCCTGAACATCAATCTTGTGGCCATTGATGAAGCTCATTGCATATCCCAGTGGGGCTATGATTTCCGGCCGTCCTATCTCAAAATAGCTGCAATACGGGAATTTATTCCCGACAGGGTAGCTCTTCTTGCACTTACCGCTTCGGCAACCCCTTCCGTTGCGGAAGATATTATGGAAAAGCTTGAATTCCGGGAAAAGAATGTCCTCAGAACAAGTTTTGAAAGAAAAAATATTTCATACATGGTGAAGAGGGTAGAGGATAAGGCAACATGGCTGACCGGCTCACTGGAGAAGATGGGGGGAAGCGGAATTGTTTACGTGAGAAGCCGCAAACGCTCAAAGGAAATTGCTGAACTGCTGGCTGCAAACAATTACAGTGCTGATTTTTACCATGCGGGTCTGCCGCAGGAAATGCGTGACAGAAAGCAGTCGGCATGGACAGCGGGCACCACCAGAATAATTGTAGCCACCAACGCTTTTGGGATGGGCATCGACAAGGCGGAGGTCAGATTTGTTATTCACTGGGAAATGCCCGACTCCATTGAGGAATATTTTCAGGAAAGTGGCAGGGCGGGCAGGGACGGAAAAAAGGCATTTGCAATACTGCTTCATTCATCATCCGACAGGAAGCAGCTTGAAAATTCACTGAAAAAAAAATTTCCGCCCGTCCGACGGATAAAAGATGTGTATGAGGCTCTCTGCAATTATCTTCAGATACCCGAGGGATCGGGAAAAAATACCGTGTTTGATTTCAGCATCCGCGATTTTGTGTCTAAATACCGTTTGCCCGTTATTGAAACATTCAACAGTCTGAGTTTTCTTCAGCGTGAAGGATATGTTGAATTCACCGAAGAAATAAATAATCCTTCCAGAGTACATTTTGTGGTTGGCAGGGATGACCTGTACAGGTTCCAGGTTGCAAATGAGCTGTTTGATGATTTTATTAAGCTCTTGCTGAGGTCATATACGGGGATGTTCACGGAATTTGTTGCCATAAATGAAGACTCGCTTGCCAGGAGGTCGGGTCTGTCACGGGATGCTGTCTATAAATTCCTTGTAAAGCTTTCATCGCTAAGTATAATCCGTTACATTCCGGGCAAGAAAACGGCACTGGTGATATTCACCGAAGAGAGGCTTGAAAGAAAAGCCCTGGTGATATCATCCAATAACTATCTTGATGTCAGGAAAAAACATGTTTTCAGACTTAATAAGATGATCGACTATGTTGAGTCGGCCACCAGGTGCCGTTCAGTATTGCTGCTGGATTATTTCGGTGAGGAATCGGACCGCTGCGGGATATGTGATGTCTGCCGGGAAAGAAATGAACTGGATCTGAGTAAATATGAATTCGACCTCATTCTGGATGAGTTAAAGAAATTACTGAGCCGCAACAGTTATGATGCCGCGGAGCTGGTGAGCAAGGTCAGCCTCCCTCAGGAAAAAGTCATCAGGGTGCTAAGATGGCTTCTCGACCACAATAAGATAGTCAGGGATGACAGAAATCTGCTTTCATGGCGGGAAGCGGATCTGTTTACCAGATAGAATATACTTAAGGGTGTCCGCTTATGAGAAAATTACTGTTACCGGTACTGCTTCTGCTGCCATGGATAATATTTTCATCCTGTGGCAGGAAGATGGTCAGGATTGAAAGCATGTACTGTGAGAATTTTGTTGATCCCGCAGGGATTGAAAGAGAAAATCCCAGGCTCAGCTGGATAATTGAAAGCAGCAGGAGAAACCAATATCAGAAAGCTTATCGCATTCTGGTTTCGTCCGGTATTAAAAATCTGAAAAAGAATATCGGAGACATGTGGGACTCCGGCATTGTTGACTCTGACCAGTCCATCCTGGTTGCCTACAGGGGCAGAGCCCTGCAGCCTGCGACAAGATATTTCTGGAAGGTGATGATATGGGATCAGGACGGAGTGCCGGCTGACTGGAGTAATACCGGAACCTGGCTTATGGGATTGACAGGTGAGAAAGACTGGCAGGGGGCAGAATGGATAGGATTTCGTGAATTGCCTGATTCAATGAGGCTCGTGCCGGGTGCAACAAGTACTGATCCCCGTCTTGGCAACAGGGCCGCAGAAAGGGCAGTAATACCTTGTTTCAGAAAGGAATTTACCGTCAGCAGAAAAATCGTTGAAGCCAGTCTGTTTATAAGCGGGCTGGGGCATTATGAGGCCTTTATAAACGGGACGAAGATTGGCAGGGGGTTTTTAACACCCGGATGGACCCATTATGACAAATCCGTTCTTTATAACTGTCATGATATTACTGAATTGTTGCTCCGGGGTCCCAACGCACTGGGTGTCATGGCAGGAAATGGATTTTATTACATAAACCGGGAACGTTATTTTAAGCTGTTAACCGCTTTCGGGGAGCCGTCACTGATCTGTCAGCTGAGACTGGTATTCGCGGACGGATCGGTTGAAACCATCAACAGTGATCAAAGCTGGAAATGTACTCCTTCATCAATAACATATTCAAGTATCTATGGAGGAGAGGATTTTGATGCCCGCCTGGAACAGGATGGCTGGAATGCTCCCGGTTTTAATGATTCATCATGGCAGTCACCTGTTCTTATTAATCCGCCGCAAGGCAGGCTTCGTGCCGAGCAGGACCATCCTGTTACTGTTGCCGGGACTATTGATGTAAAAAAGATCAAATCATTGCCTTCGGGAGGATATCTCTATGATTTCGGTCAGAATGCTTCCGGGATCCCGGAACTCAAGGTGAAAGGCGAAAGGGGGAAGACGATCCGTCTTATTCCGGCTGAGCTGATTACGCAGGACGGACTTGCAAACCAGAAGGCATCAGGAGAACCATACTGTTTCAGCTATACCCTTAAAGGCGGTGGTGTTGAGACCTGGAGGCCCTCATTCAGCTATTACGGTTTCAGATATATTCAGATAGAAGGCGCTGCTCCCGACTCCTGCAAGGAAAGAAATGACCTGCCTGGGATTGTTGAACTGAAAATGCTTCATACACGCAACTCAACACCTTCAGCGGGTTATTTTAACTGTTCGTCAGAATTGTTTAACAAGACCAATGATCTTATAAAATGGGCTGTAAAAAGTAATCTTCAGAGTGTTGTTACCGACTGTCCTCACCGGGAAAAACTCGGATGGCTTGAACAGACACATTTGATGGGAGGCTCAATACACTATAACTATAATCTGTATCATTTATACAGAAAGATAGTTCAGGATATGTGTGATGCACAGGAAGCCAATGGCTTTGTGCCTAATTTTGTACCTGAATACAGGCCTTCGTCGCCGGATTTCCGTGATTCCCCCGAATGGGGAAGCGCAGCAGTAATATTACCCTGGCTTATATACCGGTGGTATGGCGATACATCGGTTATTGCCGAAGCCTGGCCGATGATGTGCTGCTTTGCTGATAATCTGAAAAGCAAGGCAGATAATGACATCCTGTCGCACGGCCTGGGTGACTGGTTTGACCTGGGGCCCGGGGATCCCGGACCGTCACAGCTCACTCCCAAAGCGGTGACGGCAACAGCTGTTTATTATTATGATCTTGTATTGCTTTCCCGGATGGCCCGGATCCTTGATAAACAAGCAGAGATGGTTTATTACGCGGAATGGGCAGCCAGGGTAAAGAAAGCCTTTGACAGTAAGTTTTTCAATCCCGTTTCATGTGTCTATTCAACAGGGAGCCAGACTGCCATGTCGATGCCCTGGGTTGTCGGACTGACTGATGAAAAATACAGGGAAAAAGTAATTCAGAATCTTGAAGATTCCCTAAGGGCTGGTGGAAACTCCCTTACGGCTGGAGATATCGGCTTCCATTATCTTGTTTCCGCACTTACCGAAAGCGGCAGGTCCCGGCTTCTTTATGAGATGAATTCCAGGGATGATATTCCCGGTTACGGCTATCAGCTTAAAAAAGGAGCCACTGCACTTACTGAATCATGGCCGGCCCTGGAAACGGTGTCGAATAATCATCTGATGCTCGGCCATCTTATGGAATGGTTTTATAATGGACTTGCCGGCATAAGGCAGGAGACAAATTCGGCAGCCAGCAGGGAAATCATAATAAAACCTGCGCTGACAGGTGATATCCGTTTTGTTGATGCCGCCTTTATTTCACCCTATGGCAAAATTATTTCACAATGGAAAAGGGATAATAACATTCTTCAGATGAATGTTACTATCCCTGTCAACACAAGTGCAACAATATATATTCCGGCAGGTCCTGATGCAGTCATTAATGAAAGCGGACTGGCCGTTGAAAAGGTGCCCGGTATCAGCTATGCCGGCCGTGAGGGCGGCAGGAGCTTATACAGGATCGGTTCGGGCAGTTATAATTTTGAAATTATTAACTGACCTTTCAGGCACATTCGGCTGAGGCTGAATTTTTGTCTGCCCCTTGCCATGCAATTCCTGCATCCAGAGGAAATGTGCCTGAAAAGGTATTTTTTTCCGTTTTCTGTTTTTACAGTTCTTTCAGAACGAAATTTTTCCAGCAGACCTTTATTCCTCCGCCATCGTGAATCTGAAGCAGTATCCTGCCTTTTCCCTGACCGATTTTTTCATCTTCCAGTACTGTCATCTCTTCACCGTTGAGCCAGGTAGTGATCACATCCCCCTGCATTTTTATGCGCATGGTGTTCCATTCACCCATTTTCAGAATACTTTGCTTCTCATCAGGAATCAGGGCTATCCAGCCCCTTCCGTAGGATTCATAGATTCCGCCCGTGTGATGTCCCGGAGGAGCCACTTCCACCTGCCATCCGGAGATGATAACCCCGGTTTTGATGTATGAGCGTATGAATATTCCGCTGTTGCCATCAGAGACCTGTTTGAAATCGACGCTCAGATCGAAATCGTCATAGTATTTTCTTGTTCCCAGGTATCCGTAATCCTTGTCAGGACCGCTTTCACAAATCAGTTCCCCGTCCTTTACATACCATAATT
>JAAYKX010000181.1 GCA_012522155.1 Bacteroidales bacterium | reverse complement strand
GTCACGTATATAAACCAGGTTTACGCCTGACTGTAGCAGGTGCATGGCAGTCGAATGCCTTATGCAGTGACAGCTCAGCTTTTCCGGGATAATGGCAGGATTTTTTGACCTTGCGATGTCAGCATATTTTTTTAGGATATAGTTTACGCCCGCCCTTGTCAGTTTCTCATGCCTGTTATTGCAGAACAATGGATACATATTGGCATAGGGTTCCAATAGATTGTTTTCTTTCATATATTTTTTCAGAAACTGTACCTGCTCATCAAGCAACGGTACTATCCGTGCTTTATTACCTTTCCCTATCAGCTTGACTGTACAGGGGGAATCCAGCCGCACCATGGAAGGAATAAGATCAATAATTTCCTGAACCCTACATCCACTGTTATACATCAGGGAAAGAAGCGCAAGGTCACGTCTTCCTGATTTAGTTGCCTGATTAGGCCCTTCCAGAAGCAGTTTTATCCCATCCACTGTAAGGTAATTCACTACTGGCTTAGCGGTCTTTTTCACCGGAATTGACAGGATACGCTGCCATTCATCAAGTGCTTCAGGGCAATGATACTGTAAATATCTGAAAAAAGAATGTATTGCAGCCAAACGAACATTTCTGGTTGCAATACAGGACCCACGTTCCGATACCAGCCAGTCTAGGAAACCTGTAATTGTTTCCGCTTTGATCATATTTAAAGTAAGTTTTTCAGCAGGGATTTTCATTACGTTACTATAATAAATCAGAAGCAGTATGAATGTATCCTTGTAAGAATTTATAGTATTTCCACTGATACCTCTTTCTCCCGGAAGGTATGCAGAAAGGAAATCAGCTAGGTACCTTGATAAATCAGTCATCATCGGTAAAACCAGCTTCAGGAAATGCGTATGCACAGATGTTGTTAGCCTGACTAAGCAGCCCGGGATACATTTCAGCAGTCAGCCTCACATATTTTTCGGTAGCTTCAAGTGATTGGTGACCTAAATATTCAGAAAGGATAGGAAGCGAATAATAAAGGTCGACTCCATCAGCTGCCATTTTTGCAAGGGAATGGACACTGAAACAATGGCGGACGTCATGAAGGCGTGGACCATTTCCCCTTCCGCCATGTGATATCCCTGCCACGAACAGGACTTTCCGGAACCAGTCATACAGATGCTTTTTATTACATGGCATTCCATTACGTCTGACAAAAAAGTTGGATGCGTATACAGCGTTTTCAGGAAGAGATGACCTATATCCTCTACAGGCTTCAGCTACACTATGCGCAAACGGGATCATCCTTTCTTTCCCGTTTTTGCTGTCACGAATTATAAGGGTATTATTATTAAGGTCAACATCCGTCTTTAATAATGACACGGCTTCTCCGACACGGATCCCTGTGCCATACATAAGTCTGAAAAGTGCAGGTATTACAACTGCCTGAGAGTTGGCAAAGCTCCCAATTTCAATGGAATCACACGCCTTGAAAATATCATTTATCTGCTGCTTCGTTAGGATATAGGGTATAAAGGTACTTTTATAGGATGTGGGATAAGTCGGAACAAAGGAATCATAGCCAAGATCGCATAAATACCTGGAAAAATGTATCAGGTACATTACCCTACGGTACCTTGTGCTATCACTTTCATTTGGTCGTTGCTTCGCCCATGCATCAGCAAGATCACGGGTTATACCGATTGTGGTTTCTTCACGTTCCAGAGTCATTCGGTCAAAAAAACTGTATGTGAAATAGGCATCAACAAACTTATAACCAAGACTCTGTTTAAAGTTTATGTACTGGTCGAGCAGTCCGGCATATATGCCATGAAATTCATGCATCTGTCTCACCGTCTTTCCCATAGAAATGAGGGTTCACAGGCGGGACATCCAGCATACACTGTTTCATGGAACTGATATCTATCCTTAAATAATAACGAGTACTTTCAGTATTTCGGTGTCCGAGTACTTCCGAAATAACCGGGAGCGGGGTTTTTTTCTCAAGCAGCAATGCTGCTAGGCTGTGCCTCAATGCATGCGGGCCATGGTGACGTTCCTTTTTAAAGGTAATGCCGGCCCGTCTCATGTACTGGCATACGATGCTGTGCAACGTTGATCTGTTAAGCCTGTCATAAGGTGAATTAACATGCAGAAAAATATATGGAAGCTCAGAGACAGGCCGTCCGTATCGGATGTAATCAATGATAGCTTCTCCAACTTCAGGTAGGAGCGGAAGTTCTAGGGGTTCCCTCGTTTTTCCCTGGATAATAGATATCCGGTTGTGCTCCCAGTCAATTTCCCGGAATTTCAATCCACAGACATCGCTCGTCCTAATCCCGAGTCTTGCAGTGAGCAGCAGCATCGCATAATCACGTTTCCCCTTCGGGCTGCTCCTGTCTACTGCAGCTTGTATAGAAAGGATCTCATCACGGCTATAGGTTGAGGGAAGTTTTGGCTGCCTGGCACGTTTGCTTTTGGGCACTGTATGGGATATTTCTTTGTTGAGTTTACCAGTATCATAAAGGTATTTTAAAAATCCTTTTAAAATATAGAGATTGCTATGTTGGACATTCTGCGATGCAAAAACGGTTGTAGCAGCATAATCAATAATTATATTAGGTGTAATACCTTCAACTGTTACAATGTTATGATCGTTTAGATATATAAGGAATGTCCCAAGGTGATAACGGTAACCATCAGCAGTTTCTTCAGAAATGCCAAGGTTCTTTTTATATGAAACATAATCCTTCATCAGAGTGCCAATGCTGCCGGTAAGGGAACGAAAAATCTTTCCCCTACGGAATTTAACTGTCCCGGTTTCCAGGAACTCGGTCAGGACATTCACACACTGGATGATGTATTTCTCATACTGTGATAAGTTTTCATATCCATTGTGTTTTTCAATCATGTTATAAGCAAATACTTCTCCTGTGTAGGCTGAATAATGTGCTGTGCCAGTTTCAGACATAAATTTAGCCAGATGGTTCCATGCTGAATGATATGCAGCAATGGTCTGGTCGCTGTACTGCAGCTTCCTTAGATAGGAATCTGTGTCAGCCATTAAGACATCAAGGTTCATTTGTTTTGATTGCATTATCTTTACCTCCTGATATTTTAATATGGGCACTATTACCCCTAATTTAAATATCGGAGGTGGATAATGTAAAGTAATACCAGGCTGAGTGCCCGAAACAAGGCATTCACTAACCTTACTTTACATTATCATATACTTTCCATAACCTTTTTCGTGACCTTCACCAGGATTCATGAATATTGCCTGGAAACGGTAGTGTTCCCGGAAACGTTCGAAGCGTTCCGTGATCTCGCGGCCACCACCCCGAATTACTTTTGTCACAATTGTTTTTG
>JAAYKX010000180.1 GCA_012522155.1 Bacteroidales bacterium | reverse complement strand
TATGAACTCCTACCTCGAGCCGGAGGCCCGGATTCCGGTTTAAAAGCATTACTACCTGATCCAACATCAGATAAGCATTTGCCCTCAGCCTGTTATAGCTGTCGAAATAAAACTCATCGGATACTCCGTAATTTTTAAGCAGACTGATAAGTTCTTTCCTGACCGGATCAGTGATTACGTTGATCATAACACGTGCATCATTGAAACCGGCAGATTTTAATTCTGACCATGCCGGATATGCTGACATCAGGTTCAGATGTTCATCTGAAATATAATAAAGCCATGATCCCGAGGAAGGATCTGTCTCTTCCCTGATAGTATATTTAGGACCGATTTTACTGAAAACATTACTGCCTGTGCCAATCCGCTCCTCCGATGACATAAGGTCAATACGGTAAACTATATCTTTTGAGGATTCGTTTTCAGCGGAATACACGGTGCTGACACTCAGACCGGTACTTTGTCTGAAATCAGCGTATTCCGATCTGTCCGGAATCCTGGCTGCCAGCCATCTGTCCCGTTCAGCCTGGCTGCCGGACACATGTACTTTTTTGGAAATGCCTTCATTGTGAATACTGCCCTTGGAGCGGGACTTCAGTTTCAGTCCCAGCCTGACCGTGTATTCCCCGGGCTTGTCGTATGAATGCTTTACACTTTCGCCTTCTCCTTTTGTTCCATCCCCGAAATCCCATGCCAGGCTAACAATGTCAAAACCGGGCAGAAAGGATCTGTGAGCATCAAAATCAACCGTCTCCCCGCTTACCAGGGCATCGGGAGATGTAATATATGGTTGTTCAACATCCCTGAGTTCAAGTTCAAGCATCAGCTTTGTAAAGAAGAGATTGCCATTCTGTTTGTCAACAATATCCAGTCTGACATTATATTTGCCCGGACCGGGAAAACAATGTCCGGCTTCAGCACCTTCCGCTTTTATTCCGTCACCAAAATCCCACACATACTTAAGAAACAGTGTATCAATCTCTATGTTCCCGGGATCGCTGAAACTGAAACAATACTGATTGTCCTTCTGCAGTTCCGCATAGAATATCTGAGGCGAAACAGTACTGAACTCATATATATCCATTGAGTTATCCCTGTTGGTGGTAAAATACCCGCCTTCACCCATAGGATCAGCAATAAGAGCAAAATCATCATATTCTGAGTTTACCGGAGCATCAAGCCTGACAGGTGTCTGCCATTTGCCGTCCTTCATACTCGAAAAGAAGATATCTTTCCCTCCCAGACCCGGATGGCCGTCAGAGGAAAAATACAATTCCCCTTCAGCGGTAACAAAAGGATAGGATTCATTTCCATCGGTATTTATCTCAGGTCCGAGATTAACCGGATCACTCCAGTATTCGCCCTTCCTTTCACTGTAGTAAATGTCAGTGCCCCCGAATCCGTCGGGCTTGTCAGATGCAAAATACAATCTGCGGCCGTCAGGCGACAGGCAGGGAGTGGAAATGTTGTACCACTCATTGTTGAATCTCATCTCACGTATCTTTGTCCACTTTTTCCCTTCCTTAACGGCATAGAAGATACCAAGCTTGTTACGCATTGATGAGATTTTCCTGAGGTTTCCCTCAGTAATGAGGTTATTTGAAAAATAGATAGTGTCGCTTCCGGCATTGAAAGTAGCCGGCCCGTCATTAAGCCTGGTTCTCAGGTATTTGGAAAACAGCTTCGGCCTGGTTTTCTTTCCGTCAGTATCTATAAAAAATATCTTGGTGAAGTTTGCATCCTGGGATGTTGAATAATCCGTCACTCCCGAACTGCGGTTGGTGACGAATACCAGTCCGTTCTGATAGAAAACCGGTGCAAATTCATCATAGAAATCGGAACTGAATGCTGTCCGTTTCACAGTATATGTTTCGGCCTGGCCTGCCGATGTCTGATGAAATAAAATTGCCAGAAGGATAAGGAGTAGTTGTTTATTTTTCATAATTACAGACACTTAAAAAATCATCGGATTAACCGCATCCGCCCTGAAGGTAAACTGATACCGAAGCATCACCTCATGAGATCCGTCAGAATATCTGCCCAGCTTGCCTATGTCATAATCATAGGTGTAGGCTATTTTGAGCTGCTCATTTACAGAGAACTGGAACAGTCCCGCGACAGACCTGTCGTTCCGGTAGGTTGCTCCCAGCCACATACGGTCAGCAATGTTTAAATGGGCATTTACATCATAGAGGATCTGGGTTCCGGGAGTCCAGCTTACAAGGACCGACGGCAGAAGCTTCACTTTTGCCGCCAGATTGATGAGATGACCCATATTCAGCATATAATCATATTTGCCCGGATCAATGATAAGCGAATATTTGTTTCTGTTGAAATTAAAATTATACCCCAGAAGTCTTGGTATGGAGACACCCACAAAAAAGTTCTGATTTGAGTAATAGGTTCCGAAGGTGAAGTCGGGCACAACAAATACCCGCGAATCAACAAGATAATAATCATCACCCGGATCAAGCACCACAAGATCCGACCAGGCTGTATTTGTTGTCATTAACCCGGCTCCCAGGCCAAGTGACAGTATCCCCTGTCCCATGCTTATCTTGTATGCGTATGACGACATGAACTGAGTCTCTGTCGACACGCCTATCTTATCATTTGTTATTGTCAGTCCTATTCCCAGTTTGGAATCGAGGAAGGGAGCATCAACAGCCAGTGTCATTGTCTGCGGGGCACCCGTGATCCCGACCCATTGCTTGCGGTA
>JAAYKX010000179.1 GCA_012522155.1 Bacteroidales bacterium | reverse complement strand
CAAGAGGCGGTGTCGTAATAAAGGACGATATAATATATACTGCTTCAAGCATCTTTCCGCTGATGGGAACATTTATCTATGCAATAAATACCGCTGACGGTGAAATTATATGGAAGAATGAAGGTACTGGAAGTAATTACATTCTTCAGCCCCATAATTCGCCGGCTTTTGCTCATGTTGCGCCACAGGGTTGCTTTACCATAAGCGGTGACAGGCTTCTTGTTGCTGGCGGAAGGTCAGTGCCTGCCGGCTTCGATGCCGCTAGCGGGGAAGAACTTTATTATCAGCTTGCCCCCAGCGGCAAGACGGGCGGAGCTTTTACCTGTGCGAATGACAGGGTGTTTTTCAATCATCACCGGGAAAGACTTACTGCTATGTATGATTCTGAAAACGGTGAAAAGCTGATCCCAGTAGCGGGCGAATATCCGGTGATTGAAGGAGACATGATTTATTTTTCAGGCCAGGACATCACATGTGTTATCCTTGATGAGTCAAAAAAACTGGACACCCTCTGGAGTGTTGACATTCCGGCAAGAACGGACCTGATAAAGGCGGGTAACTGCCTTTATGCGGCTGACAGTTCAGGAATATATGCCCTGAGAACTTCCGGATCTGAAAAACCGGAACTGCTCTGGAATTATCCCTCGGATAAAGTAATTGATAGGCTGGTGGCTTCCAACGGGAAACTTATCGCTGTTGCAAATGACGGTACAATAATGGTTTTCGGGGATAAACCGGCTGAAAGGATCACTGTATATGAAAAACCGGCGGCCGCTCTTCAAAAGACATCAGTAAAAACCAGGCATTTAATCAGTTCTGCCGGGATCAGTGAAGGTTATGCTCTGCTTTTCGGTTCCGATATCAGCTTGTTATCCGGCCTGATAAAAGAAACGGCACTGAGAATGGTGGTTTATGAAAGAGAAAAGCAGAAGGTGGCAGCCCTGAGGGAACATTTTGATAAACTTGGAATTCATGCTGATCGTCTGATGTTTCTTGAATATGAAAAGCCAAATCCCGTTCTTCCGAAATATTTTTCGTCACTTACGGTAATCAATGAAAACTTCGGCTTTGACAATGAGTTTCTGGATATGATCTATGAATCAACCCGTCCCTATGGTGGAAAAATCCTTATCAGAACAGGCAGGGCGGAAAGGGAGAATCTGGAAAGATCATTCCGCAGTCTCGGTCTTTACGGGGCAGTAATGGAATCGGAAAGACTTTTTTCCGTGATAGTGAGGGAGGGGGCCCTTGAGGGCTCATCAGCCTGGACACATAATCATGGTGATATAGCCAATACGGTCAAGTCGGACGACAAGCGGGTCAGGGCTCCTCTTGGACTATTGTGGTTTGGAGGCAACTCAAATATGGATGTTCTGCCCAGGCATGGTCACGGGCCCGGGGAACAGATAGTTGACGGGCGTCTTATAATAGAGAGCCTCAATGGCATCAGTGCCCGTGACGTTTATACGGGCAGGGTTCTCTGGAAAAGAGACTTCAGGAATCTGAAGGATGATATCTGGCTGGTTTATTATGACGAGACTTATGATGAGGAGAATCCGCTTGATCCAAAATACAACCAGGTGCATCTGCCGGGGGGAAATTCCCGGGGTACCAACTTTATTGCCACAAAGGAATATGTTTATTTAATTGAAGGAGATACCTGTCATTTTGTGGATATCAAAACCGGGGAGCTGATAAAATCCTTTACCACGGGTGATGAAGATACCAAGGAACTGGGGTATATCGGGGTATATGATGATCTGCTCATACTGGGCAAGAATTTTTCCGAATACACGGGACTGGAAAATGATTCAATAAGAATAAAGAATCCGAAGTTTACAGATTATAATCTTTCTGCAAGTAATGAGCTGGTCGTTGTGAACAGGTTTACGGGTGAAAAGATCTGGAGCATTGAAAGTAATCACGGATTTATTCATAATTCGGTAATAGCCGGGGATGATATTCTTTTCTGCCTGGACAAGCTTCCACAATATCTTGAAACAAAGTTGAAGAGGAGGGGCGAGTCGCCTCCCGGGGGCTCAAGGCTGCTTTATGTTGACATCAGAAGCGGACGAATACTGAACGAGGTCACTGAAGATGTTTTCGGAACATGGCTGGGGTATTCCTCCGAGCATAAACTCCTGCTGCAGGCAACACGTCCTTCAAGGGATATGCTTCACGGAGAGGAGGGCAACAGGATGATAACATATAACACCCTTACAAGGGAAAAAATATGGGATAAAGGGTTAAAATATGCCAACCCGCCAATAATTCATAATGATAAGATTTATACGAACGGTGAGGGTTTTCATCTTCTGACGGGTGACCCGCTTCTTGAGAAGGACCCGCTCACAGGAGAGGATCTCAAATGGAATTTCAAGCGTGAATACGGATGTGGTATTGTTGCGGCAAGTGAACATTTACTGACTTTCCGCTCAGCTTCAGCAGGATTTGTGAACCTTGACGTATTCGAAGGTACCGGAAGTCTCGGAGGGTGGAAGGCAGGCTGTTCCACGAACCTGATTGCTGCAGACGGTGTTCTCAATTCACCCGATTATACCAGGACCTGCCAGTGTCCCTACCAGAACCAGACATCCCTGGCACTGGTATATATGCCCTGGATGACTTACTGGACGAACAGTAACTACACCTGGGACGGCAGGAGGATAAGGCAATTCGGACTGAATCTCAATGCTCCGGGAGACAGGACTTCCGAAAACAACACACTGTGGATGGAATATCCCTTTGTTTCGGGTTCCGATCCGGGAATACCTGTAACGATGGATACTGTTGATTACTACAGGATACGCAAGGAGCCGATATCCGTTGTGTCGCGCGCTACGCCCTGGATAAGTGCAAGTGCGCTGTGCGGGGTCAGGTCCCTGGAACTGACCATTGCAAATGATGACGATACGGCTGAAAGCTGTTATACGGTGAATTTGTATTTTTCAGAACTGGAGGATAAGCAACCGGGGGAACGTGTGCTGAACATCAGATTACAGGGTGATGAAGTACTGCAGGATTTTGATATTGTATCAGAAGCGGGGAAGGCGGACAAGGAAATAGTAAAATCGTTTACGGGGATAAAAGCTGGTAAGTCCCTGAGACTAGATCTGATACCGGTTACAGGAAATACAATCATTTCGGGCCTGGAAATGATTGAGGAAAAAACAGCCTATAAATATTGAGTAAAATGAAACGGCCGCATAAAGAATTTACACACAGGACTATGGCTTTATGTTCATGGGGATTTTCCCCGATGAACCGGGAT
>JAAYKX010000178.1 GCA_012522155.1 Bacteroidales bacterium | reverse complement strand
GGATTTGACGATATCATAATAAATGTCCACCATTTTGCTGATATGGTTGAACAGGAGATCGGACGGCTGAGAGAGGATGGTTTCAGAATAAGTATCTCGGATGAAAGAGAAGAACTTCTTGACACCGGAGGAGGCCTGTACAAGGCCCGTCATTTCTTTGACGGGAAACCCTTTCTTCTGTACAATGCTGATATAATTACCGACTTTGATCTGGGAATACTGCTGGATTATCATCTGGAAAAAAGAGGACTGGCAACACTGGTTGTCAGGCACAGGCCGGGGAAACGCTTTCTGCTTATTGATGGTGAAGGACTGCTTTGCGGCTGGTACAACAGTCACACAGGCGAAAGGATTATTTCCCGGGGTACAGGGGAAGACCTGTCAGAAATCGCATTTTCATCCATGGCCGTAATTGATCCTGAAATCTTCAATTATATGTCTGAAGGAGTGTATTCAATGACACCACTCTACCTGAAACTGGCATCCGATAGAAATATCTACACCCTGCTTTCCGATTCGGGATACTGGTTCAATGCCGGAACTCCCGAAATACTTGAAGAAGTAAGGAGAGTTCTGGATTAAACCCTGGTATTACACTCCGGTATTACACTCCGGTATTACACAACAAGCTTTTATTATGCAGTAAGCTTTTACTATACGGTAAACTTTTACTATACCGCAAGCTTTTATTATACGGTAAGTTTTTACTATACCGTAAACTTATATTTCAGCTGTCCCGTTCCTTCCTGTTCTGTGTAATCCGGGTCAGGATCAGGCCGGTAAGAACAGTAGCCAGTGTTCCTATCAGGGTGTACCAGGTCCATGCAATCGAGGTGAAAATTATGATGTAGACCATAACTGCAATACCGGTCAGAAAAGCAGGAAC
This sequence comes from Bacteroidales bacterium, assembly GCA_012522155.1. Taxonomy (GTDB): domain Bacteria; phylum Bacteroidota; class Bacteroidia; order Bacteroidales; family VadinHA17; genus LD21. The sequence goes on along the minus strand of JAAYKX010000178.1, from coordinate 1,400 downwards.
TGCCTGTTTTATCTGTGGTTTTTTGAAAAGGACCCCCAGGATGAAAGTACCCAGCAAGCCTCCGTATGTAAATGAAGCAATGGACAATGCCAGTTCTACGACAACCGCGGAACTTTTCATGAAGGAGACGGCTGATACCACAAGCAGAAGACACCATATTCCGGTTATAATCCTGGAAATCAATATTTCATTGTCGGGATTCAGCTTCTTGTAATATGGCATTACATAATCGTACATGGTTGTCGAACCCAGTGCCGTGATAGAACTTGAAAGAGTTGACATAGCTGCAGCAAACAGGGCTGCAATGATGAAGCCGGACAGTCCTGTCGGTATTTCTTCAATAATAAATTTCGGGAATACTTCATCAGATCTGATATCGGCTCCGCCGTAGAAAACATAAAGCAGAGTACCAAGGAAAAGAAAGAGGGCAAACTGGCCTATTATGATTCCTCCGGTTGTTACCAGGGCTTTCCGGCTTGCTTTTAATGTTCCGGTAGCAAGAAGTCTCTGGATAATCAGCTGGTCAATTCCGTGTGACGCCATTGAAAGGAACATTCCTCCAAGTATACTGGCAATAAAGGTATAGGGTGTGGAGAAAAATCCTTTTAATCCTCCTGAAAATGAGAAATTGAATATATGGTATTTTCCGGCTGCTGCTGCTGTTTCAATTCCTCCAGCCATTCCGCCCGTTAACTTGTTGCTGACGATGACTATCGCGATAACTGCTCCTGTGATATAAATAAACAGCTGGACCATTTCCATCCATACAACGGATTTCAATCCTCCCAGGAATGTATAACTGTAGGTTACCAGCGCAATCAGAACTATTGACCAGACATATATCCATTCACCAGAAAGGCTGTCGCCGATAAATGTTCCCTGAAGTATCAGGGCAAGAGGTATGGCCGTTGCAAAAAGCCTAACACCATCTGCAGCCAGCCTGGTTAACATAAAAACACCCGAAGCCAGGTTTTTCATTGGAGTGCCGAAGCGGTTTGCCAGAAATGTATATGCAGTTCCCAGTTCACCCTTGAAATAGGAAGGCAGGATTATCCAGGCAACAACGATTCTTCCAAGGAAATAACCAATGGTCAGCTGAAGGAAATTTAAGTTTGTAAGATATGCTAATCCGGGAATGCTGATGAAGGTCAGTGTACTGGTTTCTGTGGCAACTATTGAAAAGCAAACCACCCACCATGAAATCTTTCGACCTCCCAGAAAATAATCCCTGGATGAAGTTTGTTTTCCTGCAAGCCTAATTCCGAATAATGTAATGCCGACCATGTACACAATGACGATCAGCGCATCAATGATTGTAAAATTCATATTGCTGTTAGTGTTGAATTATTTATAGAAAGGTTTGTTGTGATTTGCTACTGTACTGAAATATATATTGTTTT
>JAAYKX010000177.1 GCA_012522155.1 Bacteroidales bacterium | reverse complement strand
GCTTCCATTATACCCAGTTCCGGATCGCTATACAGCTTTTTAAGAAAGAGTGCAAATACCGGCAGTGCCATATTTGCCCCCTGTCCCTCTCCCAGTGTCTCAAAATGTATGGAACGATCCTCCCATCCGCTCCATACCCCTCCCACCAGGTTCGGCGTCACGCCCATGAACCATCCGTCAGACTGTTCCTGGGTAGTTCCGGTCTTCCCCCCTATCTGGTTCATGAGCATATAGGGCTCCCTCCTCATCCTGATTCCCGATCCTGACTGAACAACACCCTGAAGAAGGTTAAGCATGAGATATGCTGTCTCTTCGCTCAGCACCTCTTCGATAACCGGGTTGAACCTTGAAATGATATTTCCGTTTTTATCTTCGATATGAGTAACATACATGGGCCGGGTATATACTCCTTTGTTGGCAAAGGTTCCATAGGCCCCTACCATCTCTTCAAGCTTTACATCGGATGTTCCCAGGAATATTGAATAAACGGGATCTATAAAGCTTCTGATACCCATTTTATGCATCAGCTCAGCAACAGCCAAAGGTCTGAACTGCTGCATCAGCCAGGCTGAAATATAATTTTCTGACTGGGCCAGTCCCCATTTCAGGGTAACCATCCTGCCGTGATGGGCCTTGTTTCCCGAACTTCTCGGTGTCCACGGGATGGTGTCTCCGACATCGAAGGAACGGGGGATATTTTCAACTTCATAGCAGGGCGAATAGCCGTTCTGCATTGCTATGGTATAGAGGAAGGGTTTTATTGTACTTCCGACCTGCCTCCGCTGCTGGGTACACACATCATACTTGAAATACCTGAAATCCGGTCCGCCCACATAGGCCTTCACATGTCCGTTATGCGGATCCTCCACAAAGATCCCCGATCTTATGAAATACTTGTAATATCTTATCGAATCGAGAGGAGTCATTATGGTATCCCTTTCCCCCTTCCACGAGAAGACCTTCATTTTTGTCTTCGTGTTGAAGGCAAGCATTATTGAGTCTTCCGGATAACCACGTGCCCTCATGGTATAATACCTGTTACTCTGTCTCAGCGACCTCATTAACAATTCATCAACCATGGACCTGGGAAGGTCGTCGGAATAGGGAGGATTCCTGAACCGTTTTGCACGTCTGTAAAAATCGGGCTGAAGAGTATTTGACAGGTGTTCCGTAACAGCCTCCTCGGCATACTGCTGCATACGGGAGTTTATTGTCGTGTGTATCTTCAGTCCGTCCCTGTAAATATCATAATATGAACCATCCGGCTTCTTGTTCTTGTTACACCATCCGTAAAGGGGATTGTTATCCCATTCCCACATCGCCTCGTCGTAGGATGCCTGCCGCTGGTAAAGCTTCCGGTCAGGCATGGGCCTGGTCATGATATTCCTCAGGTACTCCCTGAAATATGTGGCACGTCCCGTATTATGATCCTCTATCTGAAAATCCAGCTCAATAGGCATCCTTTTCACGGAATCGGCCGTATGACGGTCAAGATAGCCGTATCTGGCCATCTGTGAAATCACTATATTCCTCCGGTGAAGCATCCGGTCATAATATCTTACCGGATTATAGGCACTCGAGTTTTTCAGCATTCCTATCAGGACAGCAGATTCCTGGAGGTTGAGGGAATCAGGGGTTTTGTTGAAATATGTCTTTGCAGCTGACCTGATACCGATGGCATGATAAAGAAAATCATATTTGTTGAGATACATTGCAATGATCTCTTCCTTGGTATAGCTTTTCTCCAGCTTCACTGCCGTCTGCCATTCCTTGAACTTTGAAACACCAAGCCTCATGGTCCTTACCAGCGAGGAGACCCTTGCCGTGTCCCTCGGATAAAGCTGCTTGGCAAGCTGCTGTGTTATGGTGCTTCCCCCGCCGGTTTCCTGCCCCAGAAGAAGGGTACGGAAAATAACCCTGGCTATTCCCCGCATATCTATTCCTGAATGGCGGTAATACCTGATATCCTCCGCCGAAATGAGTGCCGCCACCAGGTAGGGTGTAAGTTCCCCGTATTCAGTCCAGGTCCTGTTCTCTATGCTTATTTTACCGAGAAGTATCTCATCCTCGGAAAGCACTTCCGCGGCAAGATAATATTCCGGATTTTCCAGTTCGGCGAAAGAAGGCATGGGTCCCAGCTTCTCCGCCGAAATCAGCAGGAACAGGATAATTATAATTACAGCGGGCGCCGCGAACAGCGACCAGAACCAGATAATATATTTCCTGTTTTGTTTACTCCCCTCCATGAAGCTGAATATTTGCGCCAAAATTAGTAAAATCTTAAAGAATCTTAAAAGTTTATTTTGAAGTTTGAAACGTAAATCATTTACTTTGTCGTGTTTTTAATTCAAAAAAATCCTCTCTAAATGATCGAAAACCTTGTGATTGTTGAATCTCCGGCCAAAGCCAGAACTATTGAGAAATTCCTGGGTAAGGATTTTCGTGTCATATCCAGCTTCGGACATATACGGGACCTGGCAAAGAAAAATCTTGGAATAGATATAGAAAAAGATTTTGAACCTGTTTATGAGATTCCGGATGAAAAGGCCAGGGTTGTCACTGAGCTCCGCAAGGCAGCTTCCGGAGCCAAAAACATATGGATAGCCTCTGATGAGGATCGCGAGGGAGAAGCCATTGCATGGCATATAGCAGGCGTCCTGGAACTCGACATGGAAACAACCAGGAGGATAGCCTTCCATGAGATAACCAAAGATGCCATTGCCGAGGCAATTAAAAATCCCCGTACCATTGACATGAACCTGGTCAATTCACAGCAGGCAAGACGTATCCTTGACCGGCTCGTGGGATTTGAAATATCTCCCGTGCTGTGGAAAAAGGTACAGCCCTCTCTTTCTGCCGGAAGGGTCCAGTCAGTAGCTGTAAGACTTGTTGTTGAACGCGAACGGGAAATCATCTCTTTCAATGCTGAATCAGCTTACAGGTTTACCGCGGTTTTCAGGACTGACAAAAAGGATGAAGGCAGTGAGACAATCAGGGCTGAAGCTTCAAAACGTTTTCCAAAAGCGGAAGAGGCAGAGAAATTCCTTGAGCTTTGCAGCCGGGCCCACTACAGGATTGAAAACATAAATGTCAGACCCGGAACGAGATCCCCCGCGCCGCCTTTCACCACCTCAACGCTGCAGCAGGAAGCATACCGGAAACTGGGATTTTCGGTGGCCCAGACCATGACAGTGGCACAGAAGCTGTACGAGGCCGGAAAAATCACCTATATGAGAACCGATTCCACAAATCTTTCTAAACTGGCACTGACAACACTGCGTGAGACAATCATTTCGGAATATGGCAAGGAATATTCGAAGACAAGACAATATGCCACAAAAGCGAAAGGTGCACAGGAAGCTCACGAGGCCATTCGTCCGGCATATCCCTCCACCCCGGCAATACAGGGCAGCCAGAATGAAAAAAAGCTTTACGACCTGATATGGAAAAGGACGATAGCCTCACAGATGGCCAATGCAGTTATTGAAAAGACCACTATTACGGTTAACATGGACAATTCACCCCATACATTCACTGCCACGGGTGAAATAATCAAATTCCACGGCTTTCTCAAAGTATATACGGAGTCACAGGATCAGGAAGGCGGGGATGAGGAAAAAAGTCTCCTTCCGCCCGTAAAAAAGGACATGCCTCTTTTTTATAATACAGTATCGGCGGTTCAGAGATTCACGATGCCGCTTCCACGATACAATGAAGCCAGTCTTGTAAAAAAACTTGAGGAGCTGGGGATAGGCAGGCCCTCCACTTATGCTCCAACAATATCCACAATACAGAACAGGGGTTATGTACTGAAGGAAGACAGGCCCGGGGAAAAACGGCAGGTCAGCACCTACACCCTGGAAAAAGGAAAAATAAGTCATGCCGTAAAGAATGAAATAAGCGGAAAAGAAAAATCAAAACTCTTTCCCCAGGATATAGGAATGATTGTTAATGACTTCCTGATTGAAAACTTTCCCGAAATAGTGGATTACAATTTTACTGCTGATATTGAGAGACAGTTTGACGAGATCGCCCTGGGAAAACTGAAGTGGACGGGTATGCTGAAAAAATTCTATGGCCCCTTTCATAAAACCGTTGAAAACACTCTTGAGAAGAAACACCAGAAAACGTCCGGGAGATTCCTGGGAAATCATCCTGAAACAGGAGAACCGGTAACTGCAAGGATGGGCAGGTTCGGGCCCGTTGCCCAGATCGGCAGCAGCGAAGAAGGAAACAAGCCGCGCTATGCAAGTCTCACACATGACCAGCTGATTGAAACGATCACCCTGGATGATGCCCTCAGGCTTTTCACCCTGCCAAGAGATCTCGGACTTCTTGAAGAGGAAGAAGTTATTGTGGGAAGAGGAAAGTTCGGCTACTATATCAGGCATAAAGGCAAATTTTATTCGGTTAAAAAGGAAGTGGATGACCCGTATTCATTAACTTTGGAAAGGGCAATCCGGATAATCAACGAAAAGAATGAGGCTGAAAAGAAAAAGCTTGTAAAGGAATTCGGTGATATCCTGCTTCTCAACGGAAGATACGGGCTCTACCTGTCGCAGGACAAAAAAAACTACAGGATACCAAAGGGCACCGACATTGACAGTCTGACAAGGGAAGATTGTGAGGCCATTATTGAAAGGAGCAAAAAGAAAAAAAAATAGATTCTTCAAAATAATACCATGACCGATCTAAATGATTTTTTTGATCCCGTCTGCATTGATAATCCCGGATTTGAACACCTGGAAAGCCGGTCCGGATTTCCTCACAACATAACAGTCCACACTGAGAATTCATCTATACCGGGACTGGAGCCCTTTAAGATAGTCCTGCTGGGAGTTCCCGAAGGGAGAAATTCCCCGGCAAGCGGATCAATGAAGGGCCCTGACAGCATACGCACGGAACTTTACAGGCTGGCAAAAATCCCGGGCAAACTGAAAATAGCCGAACTGGGAAACATGAAAAGGGCGATCACCTTCAATGACACCGTAGCCGGACTGACAGAAATCCTTATGATGCTTGCCGGCTCAAATGTATTCCCCGTAATACTGGGTGGCAGCAGTGCCCTGGCACTTGCAGCAGACAGGGCCCTGAGCAGGCAGCAGATAAAATACACATTGCTCACTGTTGACTCCAGGATAGATTATGTAAGCGGGAAAAAGGAAAGTGATTCCTTCAGCTACCTCAGCACCATCATGCATGACAGCCGGAGTACCTTCAGCCACTATGTCAACCTGGGATACCAGACCTACCTGAACGACCAGCAGGTGATAAACAGATTCAACAGGCGCGAGTCGGAACTGGTCAGAATAGGTGATGTGAGAAAGGCCATATACCTGACAGAACCCATGTTCAGGGATTCAGATGCAGTAATGATAGATATCTCCTCGGTAAGGCAGTCGGATGCCCCGGGATGTACGGCCCCCTCTCCCAACGGATTCTATGGCGAAGAGATATGCCTCCTGGCAAGATATGCCGGTATATCGGATAATCTGAAAATATTCGGCCTCTTTGACCTGGATCCTGATATGGATATCAGAAATCAGACAGCCGCTCTGTGCGCACAGATAATATGGTTCTTTCTTGAAGGATTCTCACAGAAACAGTATGAGACACCCCATCTGAGCACTGCCAACACCGGCAGGTTCATAAGATATCATGTCAAAATAAGCGATCTGGAAGAAGATCTGATATTTGTCAAAAGCAATCTCACGGAAAGATGGTGGATGGAATTCAGTGCCGCCGCTTCGTCACCCGTATATATTGCATGTTCCCATGAAGATTATATAAAAGCCAGCCGCGACGAAGTACCTGAAAGATGGGTAAAGGCATCCAAAAGGCTGCGTCCCTGAGAAACAGGTAAGAACATCCGGAAGACTGTAAGCATAAAAGCAAGAGAGAGCGTCCGGAAGACTACAGCCGTAAAAAACAAATAAATACGTCCAAAAAACTGTGCCCCCAAGAAACGGATAAGAATATCCGGAAGACTGTAAGCGCGAAAAACGGGTAAAGCCGCCCAAAAGACTGTAAGCGTGAAAAAAGCGGCGGATTAAGGGCTTCTCATTGAAACAAAATTTGTTATTGTGCGTTAAATAACAAAATTTGTTAACATGCGTTATTCAATATATTTGTATACGTGTCGGATTTTTGTTTATTTTGTTGTTTAATTTGCACGAGCATCTCTACTGTTGGATCATCATAAAATGAAACGCGTTAAAATAACATTGCTGTTATTTGTGCTGACAGGCATTACAACGTGGTCGCAGCAGGATCCGTTGTCAAGCAATTATATGTTCAGCACACTTACCTATAACCCGGGAGTGGCAGGCACATCAGGAATGATTTGTGCCACAGCTATTGCCAGGCAGCAATGGGTGGGATTTGCCGGAGCACCTTCAACAACCACATTCAATGTAAGCGCACCGGTTTCCCCTTTCAAAATAGAAAGCGGTATCGGTCTTATGGTGGAAAGTGACCAGATAGGATTTGACTCGGATATAAATATTTCAGGAATATATGCATTGCTTGTCAACGTGGGAACAGGAAAACTGGGCATAGGAGTCAACCTTGGGGTTGTGAACAAAACCCTTGATCCGGACTGGTATATTCCTTCCGGTGACGGATTCACACCGCCCGACCAGGATCCTCTCATACCTGTTAACAAGGAAAGCTTTGTGGTTTTTGATGCCGGGCTCGGCCTGTATTACAGTACCGATAATTATTATGCCGGAGTCTCGGTAAGGCATCTTAACCAGGCCAGGTTCAGCTTTACAAAAGGTGAACCATATCTCACGCGGCATTATTACCTGACAGCAGGCTATAATCTGCAGTTGCCTGATCCGGCCCTTGAACTTCTGCCCTCGGTATTTGCTTTCAGCGACGGAAGGGCATTGCAGGCCAGTGTAACCACCATGCTCCGATACAATAAAAAAGTATGGGGCGGCGTTTCTTATCGTACGGGTGATGCCCTGACGGGAATTGCAGGCATTGAGCTTTTCAACGGAATACGTCTTGGCTATGCCTATGACTTCCCGCTGTCGGGTATCAGGAGAAATACAATGGGCTCCCATGAACTAATGGTCAATTACTGTTTTGACCTGAGAATGGGTAAGAGCCGTACGAAATACAAAAGTGTCAGATTTTTATAAGCATATTGAAAAAATAACTTACTTGCATCTTAATTTCCTACTGTATGAAAAAGTCGATTCTGGTTTTACTGATAATTTTATTATTTATTACCGGCTGCCGAACTTCAAGTACAGGTGAACTTACGGGAGTTACCGGAAGAAAGAAGTTCTTTGAGCCCGAACCAATGGAAATGGCTTTCATACCTGCCGGTAGTTTTATAATGGGACCAAGCGACCAGGATGCTCTCTTTGCACAGAACGTCCTCGCCAAATCCGTCACGGTGGATGCTTTCTGGATGGATCAGACCGAAATCACAAACAATAAATACCGCCAGTTCGTTTACTGGGTACGTGATTCCATTCTGAGAACAAATCTTGGAAATGCAGGAATAGATCGCAGGGAGTATTTCAGGACCGATCGTGACGGGAACGTCATCGAACCCTATGTCCTGAACTGGGATGAAAAGATTGATTACCGTGAGGAGGTGACCAGGAGTGTTATTGAGGAAATGTACTATCCTCCCGAGGAAAGATTCAACGGCAGGAAACAGTTTGACGTACGGAAATTCAATTATTCCTATTACTGGGTCGATTACCAGTCTGCCGCCAAGGCAAGATATGTATATGACTATGAAAATAATACAGGTCATTATGAGGGCCAGGTCACAAATCTTGACGGCACGCGTACCGATATAAAGGACCGTTCATCCTTTATCAAACACATTGTGCTGAACATTTATCCCGACACCCTTTGCTGGATCAGGGATTTCACCTATTCATTCAACGACCCCCAGGCCGATCTGTATTTCTGGCATCCGTCCTTTGATGATTATCCCGTAGTCGGTGTATCATGGCATCAGGCAAACGCCTTCAGCCACTGGAGAACCGATTACATGAACAATGCACTGAGGCAAAGCGGTGTTCCCGATGTCATGGCATACAGGCTCCCTCTCGAAACAGAATGGGAATATGCAGCCAGGGGCGGACTGGACCTTTCAATGTATCCGTGGGGAGGACCCTACACCCGTAACTATGAGGGATGCTTCCTTGCCAACTTCAAGCCCCTCAGGGGCAATTATATTGATGACGGGAATGTATATGCCGGCAAGGTCGGATCCTACGAACCCAATGAATACGGACTGTATGACATGGCAGGAAATGTTGCCGAATGGACACGCTGTGCCTATCATCCCTCGGCATATATATTCCAGCATGACCTTCAGCCCAATTATGAATACAATGCCACTCCTCAGGATCCTCCTGTTCTGAAGCGCAAGGTAATACGCGGAGGTTCATGGAAAGATGTTGCATATTTCCTGCAGGTAAGTGCCAGGGATTATGAATACCAGGATTCCACAAAGCCCTATATAGGATTCCGTAACGTCAGATCTTATATAGGAGCAAAAATATAGTAACAAAAACCACACTAAATAATCAGGCATATGAGCTTAACAGAATTTGTACATAGCAGCGGCTGGAAAAATTTCATGGCGAAGCTATACGGCTGGGGTGCTTCTCTCGTTATCGTTGGTGCCCTGTTTAAAATACAGCACTGGCCGGGTGCAGGGACCATGCTTACCATAGGACTGCTTACAGAAGCTATTATTTTCTTCTTTTCAGCATTTGAACCATTGCGTGAAGAAATTGACTGGACCCTGGTTTATCCGGAACTTGCCGGAATATCTGAAGAAGACCCTACCGAATTTGCACATACCCTCTCCGCAAGAGAACGTGATGCAATAGCCAGGGGAGGCGGAGGCTTCGGCGGTGGTTTTGCAGGCGGTTTCAGCGGCGTTCAGGCCGGTGGCGGCACTGCTGCCCAGGCCGGCGGTACCGGAGGAGGCGGATACGGCGGCGGCGGATACGGTGGCGGCGGATACGGTGGCGGCGGATATGGCGGAGGCGGATACGGCGGAGGTGCAGGATCAGCAGCCCTTGCAAAATTCGATGAAATGCTTGATAAGGCCGAAATAACACCGGAACTTTTCCAGAAACTGGGTGCCGGAATGCAGAAGCTTGGTGATGCAACCTCAAATATAAGCGCCATGAGCGATATAGCGGAAG
>JAAYKX010000020.1 GCA_012522155.1 Bacteroidales bacterium | reverse complement strand
TTCGGCAAGTTTCGATTTTCTTTCCTGGAGTTTTATGATCTTTTCCTCAAGGGTACCGGAGGAGATATACCTGTAAATGAAGACATTCTTATCCTGGCCTATCCTGTGAGCCCTGCTGACAGCCTGCAGTTCGGCAGCCGGGTTCCACCAGGGATCAAGTATGAACACATAATGTGCGGATGTAAGGTTCAGTCCCACACCCCCGGCCTTGAGAGAGATCAAAAAGACCTTGTTTGCAGGATCTTTCTGAAAACTGTTTATTATCTTTTCCCTGTTTGTGCTCGCACCGGTCAGGATTGAATATTTAATTTTCTTAAAGGCGAGAGCTTTTTCAAATAGTTTCAGATGCATAACAAAAGAAGAGAAAACCAGGATTTTATGTCCCTCGTTTATAACATTCTCCATATCATTCATCACAGTCTCGAATTTACCCGACCCGTATGGATATTCTTCATCGGCCATAACAGGATGATTTGATATCTGGCGGAGTTTCATGAGTCCCTGAAGAACAATGATGGCAGCCATTCCCTTTTCCCTGGAAGCCAGACTCTCAATAATGCTGTTTCTTACTGCTGATTTTTCTGTTTCATAGATCTTTTTCTGTTCTTCTGTCATTTCGCAAAAAATCAACTGCCGGGAAACGGGAGGCAGGTCGGCAGCCACCATTTCTTTTGTTCGCCGTAATATGAAAGGCTTAATTAGCTTTTTGAGCTTGTTTTCCGTCATATCATCCCTGTCCTTTTCAATAGGTCGTGCATAAGTGCTTTTGAACCAGTTCAGGCTTCCCAGCATGCCAGGGTTGAGAAAATTCAGCTGAGCCCAAAGATCGCTTACAGAGTTTTCTATCGGGGTCCCGGTCAGTACGAGCCTGTAATCCGACTTCAGCCTGATCATACTTTTATATACAAGAGATGCGGGATTTTTTATATACTGGCTCTCGTCAAGAACAATATAATGAAAATGAAATGCAGATAACAGATCAATATCTTGTCTGACAGTATGGTAGCTTGAGAGAATGATGTCATGTCTCGTGAAATCAGAGCAGCGGCGTTCACTCCGGGAGCCTTTGAGTATATAAATATTCATCCGGGGAACAAATTTCCTTATTTCAATTTCCCAGTTATGTATTATTGTGGGAGGAACAATAATAAGAGAGCTAAGGTTTACCCGGGGGCTGTCGAAAAGAACCGGTTCATGAACGGGAGCTGGTTTTGCATGCCTGGCAGCATTTTCCTTGTTCATCTGAAGCAGCGCCAGGGTCTGTATTGTTTTTCCGAGTCCCATATCGTCGGCAAGGCAGCCTCCCAGGCGGGCAGACTGAAGCCATTGAAGCCATGCCAGTCCTTCATGCTGATAATCTCTCATCCTGCAGTTTAATCCTGAAGGAACAAGCGGAACAGGAAGCTTTTCCGGCAGGAGCAGTTTTTCGAGATTCCCGAGTGATTCATCTTTCCCGGGCTCCAGTACCTCCATTAGCAGGGGGAAGTGCTGTTTGTGAATTCTGATAGATTTTCCATGATCCTTGCCGAGTTCAAAAATATTTCTGTATCCGGCAAACCATTCTTCAGGAAGAATTGCCGTGGTTCCGTCAGGCAGCTCAAATTCCCTCAGACCTTTCAGTATATGATTTCTGAATTTTATAAACGAAAACTCCCATTTTCCTATCTTTATTACAGCATCCAGGTCAAACCAGTCACCTTCAGACTTGTTTAATATTTCAATGTTAATATTCCTGAGGTTGTAATTTTTGTCAAGACGCTTTGAACGTATCCTGAAACCTTGTGAGACAAGGTGATTATAGTTCCTGTTTACAGCTTCAACCACATTGTTTATTTGAGATACTGGTTTCAGATCCTCATTCTGAAGATAAAAATTTATCTTATCCTCTGAATTGAAACCTATCCCGGAAAGAATGTCACGGCACTGCAGTTCCCACCCGAAATCCCGCTTGTATTTCCGGTAAATGAATTCACCGTTTTCATGTGCGAACACCGTGAAATATTCTGTTTTGTCGCCGGGTGAAACGGCCATACCGGAATAATTGTAACTGAGAATAAGTACCGGATATCCCATAATGCTGTATTCAAGACTTAAGTCCGGCCTTTTTTCGGATTCGGGATAAAGGATTTCAAATCCTTTGGCTTCGGTATTGTAATTATTTACGGCATTCAGGACAAATCCGGAGAAATATCTGGGTTCCGATTTTTTCGGAATGATTACTGATTCCTTTTCAAGGAATGGACGTAATTTCTGTCCGTCAATACCGCTTATCTGAAGAATTTTATTTTCATACCTGATAATGCATGGATCGTTGCATAAAATATCAACCGCTTTGCGGTATAATTCCATCTTTTTCCCTTCTGATTCAACAGTCAGCTGATATGTGGTATGTTCAGTTCCTCTTTCAAATCTGAATAGTGCAATTGCAGGATCAGGAATTATTTCGAGGATATCCTCAGGATAAAGAATGTTTGACTGTTTGCTTCTTAGGAAGCATGCCGTTCCTTCATCCCTTAAAATAAAGAAGCATTTTCTTATTCTCCTTTCTATATGCGGCCTGATAAATTTCTCAGTTATTTCCGGCTTTATATTTTCCAGGAACTTTCTGACATTCTTTTCTTTTGAATAAGTTTTGAATAGTTGTTTATCGGAGTATTCATTGGTGATTCTGACCAGTTCTATTTCTTCATTTTCGAGTATTTTCAAAATATCATCCGGTGGATAAGGAAGGAGGGATTCTGACAATGTGAAGTTTTCCTTTTCCGGACTTTCCGATACAATACAGGGCAGAAACAATTTTCCCCAGAGCCTGTGTGTTGTGAGGATAAGGGCAAATTTTTTCCTGTTGCTGAAGACTGATGATTCCAAGTAAAACAATAAATCTTCAAATTTAAAAAGAGCTTTATGAATTCACAAAGTGTAAAGGAAAATAAATTCTTGTTAGTTTTGAGCTGAATTGAGAAAGATCATTCATATTGACATGGATGCTTTTTTTGCATCCATTGAGCAGCTTGATAATCCGGAACTGCGGGGAAAACCTGTGGCAGTGGGCGGAAGCGGGGAGAGAAGTGTTGTTGCTGCGGCAAGCTATGAAGCCAGGAAATTCGGTGTGAGATCTGCAATGCCGTCCCTTACTGCAAGAAGACTGTGTCCCGGTCTGATCTTTGTCCGGCGCAGGCTGGAGAGGTACAATGAGCTTTCGGAGCAGATTTTCAGGATATACAGTGAATATACTGATCTTGTTGAGCCACTGTCAATCGACGAAGCATTTCTTGATGTCAGCCGTGACAGGAAAAATATAGGTTCAGCAACAATTATTGCACAGGAAATAAAAAAGGAAATAAGGGAAAAGACCGGACTCACAGCCTCAGCCGGTGTTTCCTTTAATAAGTTCCTTGCCAAAATGGCTTCTGACATAAAAAAGCCCGATGGACTTTATCTGATCACTCCGCAGGAGGCAGGAAAGTTTATTGAAAGACTGCCTGTCGAAAAGTTTTTTGGTATTGGAAAGGTTACTGCCGAAAAAATGCATAAACTGGGAATTCATAATGGAGCTGACCTTAAGAAGCCGGACCTTCCGTTTCTTGTAAGGAATTTTGGCAAGGCCGGAAAGTTCTATTATGATATTGCAAGAGGGATAGATGAGCGTCCGGTTCTGGCAGAATCTGAAAGAAAGTCAATCGGAACGGAAATTACCTATGAGAAGGATCTCACAACACAGTTTGGAATAATAACGGAGTTGTACAAGGTTGAAAAAGAACTGATGCAGCGTATTGAAAATGCCGGAAAAACAGGAAGGACAGTGACTCTGAAAATTAAGTTTTCCGATTTCAGGCAGATCACCAGGGCTAAAACTTTTCCTTACTATATCCGTGATTTCAATTCCCTTCACCGGGCAGTTACCGGATTAAGAAAATCACTAAGACTTGAGAATGTCAGAATAAGACTGCTTGGAGTCACTGTCTCAAACCTCGAACCGGACAGCAGTGAGGAGCAGCAGCTTTTATTGTTCGGTGAGGAGGATAGCTGCTGATATTATTTGTTTCCGCTGATATTATTTGTTTCCGCTGGGGAAACGATTCCCCGAAAGGCTCAGCCCTCCGTTTATGACAATCCGGGTTCTGCTTCCAGTCCCGGATCCGTTTTTGCCAGATTCCGGTTATAATTTTCAAAATATCGCCTGAGTACATTGTAACGCATACTGTGTTTCCGGAACAGCAGAGGCATGTCTGAGGAAAACGATTTAAAATTTTCAAAACGGGAAGCTGCATTTTCAAGGATCCGGTATCCTGTAATCTCTTCCGGAATCTCCCTTGCCCTGTATATTTCCGTATATCTCCAAATGCCGGTTGTGCCGAATGCATCAAGATCATCTGCCACAGATAGTATTTTCAGAACCTGATTATTGCCATAATTAAAATCATAACTCTTGTTGTCGTGAAATTCTATTGCATTGAGTGCATCTTCATGATCTTTCCGCCTCAGCCCGCCTATTGAAATATATTCTTCCGCTGCCATTTTCCCCTGAAATCCGTGACGGATTCCCTGATCCCGGGACATTCCGATGTCGTGTAAAAAAGCGGCCATTAAAAGATTGCTTATTTGCGCGCGCTTAATGTCAGGATCAGTATAATGATTCAGAATTTCTTTTACATTCATCCATACCCTGCGGTGATGGTGCAGATCATGCGAAGGAAGATTTGTGTCAGCCCATTTCATGAGAAAGAAATTTTCGAGAGGTTTAAGGTTTTTTTCTTCCTCTTCTGATATTATATCTGACAGGTTCATGTAAAATTCGTGATATCTGATCAGTTTCAGTGATACTGCCTTAGCAGGAAACCCCGCCATGGTATTTTAATACCGGATGACAGCCCGCCGGAGCGGTAAACAAAAAAGCAAAAGAACAGGTCTTTTGCTTCCGTACATTCTGTTGATTCTGTAAACTCACTCCTTAATCATCTTTTTTGCCATTTCCAGGATGGTGGAATCATCGAAAGACACAATTCCGCCACCCGGGCCCTGTTCAAAATGAACACCAATGCTTTCTCCTTTTTCAAAATTTCTTCCCCCGAAATAATTCCTGACTGTTTCCTCATTCATATCCAGCTTGTCAGCAATTTTCCTTATACTTCCGGGGGGTAAAAGGTCTTTGATCTTCCGGAGTTCATTAAATGTAATTGTAACAGCCATATTGATATAAGATTATAAAACTGAATTGTGAAGCCTTCAAATATATGAAAAATATCTTTCAGATTAAAATTGAAATTTAGCCGGTATGTGGGTAATGTGCTCAATATCAATATTTAACTAAATTCTTTCAGGTACTAAGTTCTTTCAGGTAGTTCAGGAATAATTCAATTGCATTCCGCTTGTCCTCATTCAGATTGAAACTGATATTTTCAGTAAGGTATGTTTCCAGGGCTTTTCCTTTGATAATTCCCTTTCCGCCATATTTTCTGACCACTTCCGGTATGTTTTCAACACCTGTTCCCAGGGCCTCATTAAATTCTTTCAGGAATTCTTCCGGCAACAGCCTGTTTGCCGTCCAGCAGGCAAAAACAAATGGCCGGCCGGTAAAATTAAACCATTCTTCCGCCAGGTCGGTCCCGTATCTGAATTGTTTTTCAAGTTCGAAGCACCGATCACCTATAAGCACTATTCCGTCTTTTTCAGCTATACTTTTAAAATCAAAGTTTTCACTGGTATCTTTCCAGTTAAACTCCCTTTTCCACCAGTGTTTTGCCAGGATCCTGGCAAGGTTTACGGATGATCGTGACCGGTAATCAAGAAATATGTTCCGGATTTCCCCGAAAGGACAATTACTCAGCAGCATTACGGTTTTTACCTTTCCGTATGCCCCAAGACAATAATCGGTAATGATATGAGGATCATTGATCAATGGCAGACTGGCTACAGGGATCAGTCCGATATCTGCTTTCCCGGAGGCAAGTCTGGCTGCACAATCTGCAGGATGATCAGTTGACAGGATCACTTTCCTGTCAAACCCCGTTTCAGTCAAGCCATACATGAACGGGTAGGTATTTGCATATTTTACTGCGGAAATCCTGATTTTTGTCCGGGTCATTACATTTTGCGGATTATGAACTTTAGTTTTGACATCTGTTCAATTGCTGACTTATTTTTGCCGGCTTGTTTTCGTTTTTTTTAAGAAGCTCAAAAATACTATTTTTGTGTACATTTTTATGATTTAAATACTCATTTAATATCTGAATCATGGATCTTAATTCTCTTACTGCCATTTCTCCTCTGGACGGTAGATACAGACAGAAAGTGAATGAACTTGATCTTTATTTTTCTGAGTTCGGACTGATGAAGTACCGCCTGATGGTGGAAATAAAATATTTCATTTCTCTCTGTGATATTCCCCTGCCCCCGCTGGCGGATTTCAGGAAGGATAATTTCAGTATCCTTCGTTCATTTTATGAGGACTTCAGCATGGCAGACGCTGAAAGGATCAAGGAAAATGAAAGGGTGACAAATCATGATGTCAAGTCGGTTGAATATTTTCTCAAGGAAAAATTCCTGGATTCCGGATGGCAGAAATGGTGTGAATTTATTCACTTTGGCCTTACCTCACAGGATATTAATAATACAGCAATACCCTTATCCCTGAAGGATGCAATGATCAATGTGTATTTCCCTCTTCTGTATGATGTCAGGGACATGCTCGCGAATCTGGCAGATGAGTGGAAGGATATTCCGATGCTTGCCAGAACCCATGGTCAGCCGGCGTCTCCGACCAGGCTTGGCAAGGAAATATCAGTATTTGTCGCACGTATTGATGAACAGTTAAAATATTTTGGTCAGATACCCTATTCGGCAAAATTCGGAGGAGCTTCAGGCAATCTGAATGCACACCGGGCTGCCTATCCGGGTATCGACTGGATACTGTTTGCAGATAATTTCGTGGACGGGGAGCTTGGATTACACAGATCTGATCCCACAACACAGATTGAACATTACGATAATCTGGCTGCCCTTTTCGATAACATCAGAAGGATCAACACCATTCTTATTGATCTTTCAAGGGATATGTGGATTTATATATCCATGGAGTATTTCAGTCAGAAAACAAGAAAAGGCGAGATCGGATCATCGGCGATGCCCCATAAAATCAATCCCGTTGATTTTGAAAACGCTGAAGGGAATCTTGGCTATGCCAATGCGGTATTCGGCCACCTGGCGGAAAAACTTCCTGTGTCAAGACTTCAGCGTGATCTTAGCGATTCAACAGTGCTGCGAAACCTGGGTGTACCCCTTGGCCATACCCTGGTTGCCTTCAGCTCATTGCTCAAAGGTCTGAACAAGCTTATTTTAAACCCCGGGAAAATAGAAAATGATCTTGAAAATAACTGGGCAGTTATTTCCGAAGCTATTCAGACAATACTCCGGCGGGAAGGTTATCCGAAGCCTTATGAGATTCTTCTGAAACTGACACGGAGCAATGAAAAAATATCCAGGGAAGTAATTATGGATTTTATCGATTCCCTGGAAATAAGTGATGCAGTAAAAGAAGAGCTGAAAGCATTTACTCCCTTTAATTTTACAGGTTATTAATTAGATTGAATATCGCTGATGAATAAAGTACGACTGCTTCTCAAATATATAGCACCCTATAAATGGCAGGCATTTTATAGTGTGGTCTTTAATATTTTAAGCGCTGTTTTTGCACTGGTTTCCTATACTCTGGCCATCCCATTCCTGAAAATCCTGTTTGACAGGGTTGAGATGATTCAGCATCCGGGTGATTTTCAGTTAAGTATTGAATATTTAAGTTCCGCTTCCAGGTATTTCCTGTCACTTTTTATTGACAGACACGGCCAGGCGGGAGCACTTCTCATCGTCAGTATTGTTTTTGTTATTGCCAGTCTCCTGAAAAACGGATTTATTTTTCTGGCAAACAACAGCATGGCATATATAAGATCGTTTACGGTAAGGGATCTCAGGAAAAAAATGTATGACAAGGTCCTTAAGCTTCCGTTGTCATATTTTTCCGATGCCCGCAAGGGAGATCTGATGACCAGGATATCAAATGATGTCCAGGAAATTGAGATTTCGGTAATGTCTTCCCTGACAATGCTTTTCCGGGATCCGATGTATATCCTCATTTTTGTAACCTACCTTTTTATAACCAGCTGGAAACTTTCATTGTATGCCCTGGTGCTGCTTCCTGTCAGCGGCTGGTTTATCGGAAGGATAAGCCGCACCCTTCGTGCTTCCTCACTTGTCCAGCAGCAACA
>JAAYKX010000176.1 GCA_012522155.1 Bacteroidales bacterium | reverse complement strand
CTGATGCCGGTAAGTTTAAGTGCATGAATATATCCCCAGTTATGTGATTTCTGTGTCAGTACTTCCGATTTCATACCTGTCAGATCAGGCAGCCGGGCTACCTTTTCTGTATCGTTTCCGGTAAGAACACCGGCCATTCCAAGGACCAGCGCGGAGAAGCATCCCGCTGTTACGGTTGCAGCTTCTGCATGACACATTTCAGCAATCCTTTCACCCACTTTATCCTGAACTTCATCCAGGACTGCATATTCTTCAGCTGAAGCAAGCCAGGCATCCTTAACTTCTTCATGCATAAGAGAAGCTGACAAAGCTGTGTATGTTCCGGCAGCATTGATGAAGGTTCGTATTCCAAGTTCCCTGAAAATATCGCGTTTTATTTTTGAGGATGTACATGCTGTTGCCACTGTTCCAAAGGGAATAGTGCTTCCTACTACTGCTCCTGATAAGGGCAGTATTGTAAGATTTTTGATTAGTTTTCTGCGTTTCATTTCTTTATATTATAATTCTGATTTCTGGTATTTTGTTCCTGTTGTGCTTGCAATAGTAGGTTAAAATGATTCATCCTGTCCGGCAGTTCATGGCGTCAATATCCCCGGGCAGGAGACTTTATTTTCCGGCCCTGTATAAGGGACTTGTCAGTCCGTTCAGGTCATAAACGATTTTTCCGGCACGAAGGGTTAATTCCGCAGTCAGCTTTTGTGTTCCCATCATCTTTTCCCTGTTTATATCGACAAATCCGAAATTTCCCTTTTCAAGACTGAAAACTGCGATATCGGCTTCGGAACCCACACTCAGGTTACCAAGTTCCGGTCTGTTAATGATCTTTGCGGGATACCATGTGGAACGCATAACAACATCCTGAACCGACAGTCCCATTGCCATGAATTTGGACATCAGGTTGGCCATGTCCTTGTATCCGCTGTTCATACTTCCCGTATGAAGGTCGGAGCTAAGGGCATCGGCTATGAATCCCTGCTGTATTGCCGGAACAGCCTGGTTCCAGCGGAAAGATCCACCACCGTGTCCGACGTCAAATATTATCCCTCTTTTCCTTGCTTCAAAAACGAAAGGTTTAACTTTTCCGTCCTCATCCACGATTGCGTCACGTGTTTTTGGGAAATAAGCATAGGCATGCGTGAAAATGTCACCAGGTTTTAAATGCTTCATGAATAATTCATCAAGGGGGAGCGGAGGATTACTCACTCCAAAGTCTATCATAGACGGTAAGTCTGTAAGTATTCCTGCTTTTACGGTACTGTCTGTTGGCCTCCAGTCATAACCTTCGTAATGAGCCAGCTTGAAGCCGACAATTTCGTTCGGGTATTTTCTGGCCATTGCAGCAGCACTGCGGGCATTCATGTCCTTGATATTCTGTTCCAGGGGACCACCCCGCATACCTTCACCCACTATGTTCAGAAAAGCCAGCACCCTGGTTTCCGACCTGTCTATTGTCTGTTCCTTAAAAAGCTCAAAATTCCTGTATCCTGCCGAACCTGCATCAACCACTGTTGTTACTCCTGCCCTGAAAGTAAATCCGTCAGGCGGAAGTGAGGTATAGCCATTGGCTATGTAGGAGGGATCCATTCCGTGGAACACATGTACATGAATATCGATAAGTCCGGGTGTTACATACATTCCGCTTACATCAACTGTCCTTTTAGCCGTATTTGCCGGAATATCTGGTGCTACCTGAACTATCTTCCCTCCGGCTATGGCCACATCCATTTTGGAGTCAATATTGTTTTTCGGGTCAATCACATGACCTCCTTTTAAGAGGATATCTGTGGACTGGGCATTGATGGCAGAGCCGATCGCCATACAGGCCGCAAAAAACAGGATATGGATATATCCTGATATTCTTACTGCTGTTGTTTTTTTCTTTTGCATTACTCTGGTATTTGTTAAGGGTTAAAAACTGTTTATTATTACACTCTACGAAGATAAAAAAGTTCTTTGAAACTAAATATGACAGGCTATAATAGAGGCAGAAACGATACAGGACTGAATCGGGTTCAACAAAATTCCTTTTTAATCAGGTATCATTTCAATAATTTTGATACAGCTTTGCATTTTACTTGAATTTCGTTTGCTTGATTCAACAGTTTGATAAGTTTCCGGGCCTGTTGATTTTCATCAAGTGTGTATATTTGATTATGAATAATTTACTTAAATTTCGTTTGCTTGATACAGCAGTATGTTGAATTTCCGGGCCTGTTGATTTTCATCAAGTGTGTATGTTTGATTATGAGTGATTTACTTGAATTTCGTTTGTTTGATACAGTAGTTTGTTGAATTTCCGGGCCTGTTGATTTTCATCAAAGGTATATATTTGATTATGAATGATTTATTTTACTTTAATTAGAACCAATGAAAGGATATGATTTTTCAAGACGTCAATTCTTAACAAAAAGCGCCCTGGGCGGATTCGGATTGCTGTCAATCGGAAGCAGCCCGGGCTGCAGAAGAGACAGTGATAAATCGGGTCCGGCCGGAGCCGGAAGGTCAAAAATTGATAATATCGGCGGATTATCCCTTGAACAGCTTCGTGATCAGTACAGATCGGAATTGTATGATTATTTTATTCCCAACATGGACAAGTATGCCATTG
>JAAYKX010000175.1 GCA_012522155.1 Bacteroidales bacterium | reverse complement strand
GAATCAGTAATCTGTACAATCTTGAAGGTGGTATCATAGTGTGGAAAAAGGAGGGTTTTCCGGTGGATAAAGGAAGGATCAGGAAAAAGAAAACACGTCTGCTCCGTTAAACCGCAAATTGACAATTTGTCCGGCAGATAACTCCTGGGGCCGGCACGGGATCATAAAAGCTCAGAACAATTTCATTACATTTGCAGTTGTATCGTTAATTCAAAAATATGTTTTCGGGAATCGTCGAAGAAGCAGCACCTGTTGTAAAGCTCGAAAGAGATCAGGACAATCTTCATATTACAATGAAATGCTCATTCGCGGATGAGCTCAGGATAGATCAGAGCATATCGCATAACGGAGTATGTCTTACGGTAGTAAAAACAGAAGGCGACAGTTATACTGTTACAGCCATAAAGGAGACTCTTGAGAAATCGAATCTCGGTCTTCTGAAACCCGGAGACAAGGTAAATCTTGAAAGAAGCACCAGGATGGATGCCCGGCTTGACGGACACATGGTTCAGGGGCATGTCGACCAGACGGCAGTCTGTACCGAAGTTACGGAAGCAGGCGGAAGCTGGTATTATACCTTCGAATATGAGCCGCTTCAGGATGATTATCTGACAGTTGAAAAAGGGTCGGTGTCCGTGAACGGTGTGAGTCTCACCGTTGTCAATTCACAGGACAGATCCTTTCAGGTAGCGATTATTCCCTTCACCTGGGAGGTGACCAATTTTCATCAGATCAAAGCCGGAACAGTCGTTAACATTGAATTTGACATTCTGGGAAAATATATTGCAAAGATCGTCAGGCAGCAGCTTCAGAAATAATTCTGTTATGGCTGACCGGATACGGAGGCCGGATCCCATATCAGTTTTTTACCGAATCCAAGCCTGTTGTCGGTAAATTTTATGTATGTGATCTTTACTATCCACAGCCTGGTATCCATCAGCATGGCAACCGGAAATCTTTTCAGATAGGCACGTTCAGCCCTGGAAGCCAGTGTCCCTTCCGGTTTGAAAACAGTTCCCGAGAACTGAATTCCGCGTATCTTTCCTATGATCCTTGTTTCAAGGGCAACGGTTCCGGCTATCGAGGTATTACTCAGAAATTCCCTGCCATGCCTTGTGCTGAGATCGCTGGTCAGGACAAGGGAATTTTCTTCTTCCAGGTAAACATAGAAACAGCTGGCACACCATGGTGTTTCATTGACCGAGGTTGCTATTGTCAGCACATGATGCTTTCTGAAAAATCTTTTAATCTTCCTGTCAATCATTCCTCATCCATCTGTGAAAAGGTGCATCAAAACCTGCAAGGGACACAATCCTTTCCACTACTGTCATAACAAGGTCATCAATATTTTCCGGCCTGCTGTAGAATGAAGGTGTTGCCGGACATACTATTCCCCCGGCAAGAAGGATGGTTTCCATGTTCCTTACATGGACAAGACTGTAGGGTGTTTCCCGGGGAACCACTATCAGTTTTCTTCTCTCTTTCAGCATTACATCTGCCGCTCTTGCAATAAGGTCATCCGAGGTTCCGCCGGCTATCCTTGCGAGCATGCCCATTGATGCCGGACAGACTATCATGGTGTCATAGTCGGATGAACCGGAAGCAAAGGGTGCATGGAAATCATTGTTGTCATATTCCTTTTCGGGAGGAAGCGCCTCGTAAGGCCTGCCGTTTTCATATTTCCATATCTCTTTCCCGTTATCCGAAAATATAAGAGCAGTTTCAGCCGGAGGGTCCTTTATCTTCCTGAGGAAATCCAGGAGTTTCATTGCATAGACTGATCCGCTGGCCCCTGTAACAGCAAGTATTATTTTCCGTTCAGACTTTTTCATAGGCAAAAATTGAGTGGCAGATAAAAGTAGTAATTAAAGTTAATCCCAACGGCAGTGACATTTTTATTATCTTTGTTCGTTTTTTCAGTTCATACAATAAAAAAGATAAGATGAGGGGAAAATTTCCTGAATATAAGACTCTTGATCTGTCCCGGGTGAATAAGGACATACTGAAGATATGGGACAGGGACAATATTTTCTTAAAAAGTATAAGACAGCTTAACGGTAAGGGGGAATACATTTTCTATGAAGGACCTCCTTCGGCTAACGGTATGCCGGGGATCCATCACGTCCTGTCAAGAACCATCAAGGATGCCGTCTGCAGATACAGGGCACAGTGCGGTTATGAAGTAAAGCGCAAAGCCGGATGGGATACCCACGGCCTGCCTATTGAACTGGGTGTTGAACAGGCCATGGGAATAACAAAGGAAGATATAGGAACTGAAAAGATCTCAATAGAGGAATTTAACAGGGCTTGCCGTATTGATGTAATGAAATACACTGATCAGTGGGAAGACCTTACGCATAAAATGGGTTACTGGGTCAATATGGATGATCCGTATATAACCTACGACAACCGTTATATTGAAACACTATGGTGGATCCTGAAAGAGCTTTATTCAAAGGGATACCTGTACAAGGACTATACTATACAGCCATATTCCCCGGCTGCTGGTACCGGACTGAGTTCCCATGAACTGAATCTGCCGAACTGCTACAGGGATATCAGGGATACCACCTGTATAGCACTTTTCAGGCTCATCAGGAATGAAAGATCAGAATTCCTTTATGAAAATACTGATACCCCGGATGTGCATATAATGGCCTGGACCACTACTCCGTGGACATTGCCGTCGAATACCGCCCTTGCAGTGGGAAAGGATTTTGAATATGTCAGGGTGCGGAGTTTCAATCCCTATTCGGGAGAACCCGTCACCGTCATCTTTGCAAAGGATCTCAGGGATGCCATGTTTCCGGATATGGAAGAGGGGTCGGGGATGGCGGAATACAGGACAGGCGACAGGAAAATACCTTATAAAATACTGGATGAATTTCCGGGAAGCAGACTGGAAGGTATGGATTATGAACAGCTCATCGACTGGGTGAAGCCTGATGAAGGAGCTTTCAAGGTGCTGACAGGGGATTTCGTGACCACCGGCGATGGTACCGGAATTGTTCACATTGCGCCGACCTTCGGAGCCGATGACTATAAGATAGCCAGGGAGCACGGTGTGCCGGCAATGCTTCTCAGGATGAAAGATGGCAGCTATGGTCCCATGGTTGACAAAAAGGGATATATGGTGCCGGTAAGCGATCTGGACGTGACATTTGTAAAGGAGCGGGTGAACCTTGACAGCTATGACCCTTTTGAGGGCCGGCCCGTAAAGAACGAATATGATGAAAATATTGCTCCTGACACTGATACCCTTGATGTGGACATAGCTGTTATGCTTAAACAGTCGGGCAAAGTGTTCAGGATTGAAAAGATGGAGCACAGCTATCCTCATTGCTGGCGTACCGACAAACCTGTTCTCTATTATCCCATTGATGCATGGTTTATACGTACCACGGCGTTCCGCGACAGGCTTATTGAACTGAACAACACCATCTACTGGAAGCCGGCTTCAACAGGCTCGGGGAGATTCGGGAAATGGCTGGAGAATCTTGTTGACTGGAACCTTTCGCGGTCACGTTTCTGGGGAACTCCACTGCCTGTGTGGCGGACCGACGACGGGAAAGAAACAGTATGCATAGGCTCGGTGGGTGAACTTAAAACTGAAATAGAAAAGTCGCTTCAGGCAGGTTTCATGGAAACAAATCCTCTTGCCACATTTACCGAAGGCGACAATTCTTCTGAAAACTATAACAAGCTGGATCTTCACCGTCCCTTTGTAGACGATATCATACTGGTAAGTCCCTCGGGAAGAAAGATGTTCCGTGAACCGGATCTTATTGATGTATGGTTCGACTCGGGTGCCATGCCCTATGCACAGTCCCATTATCCTTT
>JAAYKX010000174.1 GCA_012522155.1 Bacteroidales bacterium | reverse complement strand
GACCAGGCCAGGTGGTATGGGAATGGATACCGGAAGGCTTTGAATCCGGAGATAAAATATTTGATGCTGTAAATAAGATTCACTACTTTCGGATTTATATTAACACAAACTAAATCCTTACTAACCATGAGAAAATTGCTTTTTTTATTTCTTATTGCTTTTCCGTTTATTACGGTTTCTTCACAAATAGACGAGAAGCTGATTTATGACATTAAAAATACCGGGTACATCCACAGACCTTTACCCCTGGATCACAGCAAATCATATGAAACTTTCGCAGCCACAAAAAAGGTACTGGTTTCAGAAATGTTGTGCGACATGGAGGATTTGAGTAAATGGACCCATTCAGGAGTCGGAGGAATGAGGCTGACATCGGAAAGATCCATTTCCGGCAAACGAAGTCTCAGGCTCGTAGCTCCCACGATACCGGAAAAACATCCCGGCTGGGGACTTGGCATGGGCACATCCATGGCGAGCTTCGATGTGGGAGGAAGGAATATAGAAAAATTCAACAGGGTAAGGCTTCATATTTATCCTGACTGTGAAGGAGCAAGATCCATCTATCTTAATCTTGTTTTTGAAAATGACGGAAAAATTAAGGTTCCTGATCCTTATGGCAGGGAAGGGATCCATGAAATGAATCTTGTCAACGGAATGTGGAACGAATGTGTTGTCGAGATACCTGAGCTGGCACGCGACAAGGTCACAAAAATTTCTCTTGCAATTGAAATTTTCGGCAGGGAACAGACAATGGGCGACTCCCTGAAGTTTGATATTGACGCAATTGAGCTGCAGGTTGTGGAAAAGCCGGAAATAGTCAGCGGATGGAAGCCCGCTGATGACAGGATAATCTTTTCCACCACCGGATATGGTCTGAACAGCGAAAAAACAGCGATTGTACAAACAAATGACAATGTATCCGTGTTCCAGCTGGTGGACAAATCCTCCTCCATAGTTGTTTATGAGGGTAAAGTTGTTCCGGCAAAAACTCCTCTTGGCAATTTTAAAGTCATGGATTTTACAGATTTTAAAACTGAAGGGGAATATTTTATCAGAACAGGAAAACTTGAAACACAACCATTTTATATCAACAAGTATATCTGGGAAAATTCAGCCTGGAGGGTTATTAATTTTGTTTTTGTCCAGCGCTGCGGATACCCCGTTCCCGGAAAACACGGAGCCTGTCACGGTGATCACCATGCCGAGTTCAACGACAAAATCTTTCCTGTTAACGGAGGCTGGCACGATGCAGCAGACATGTCGCAACAGGCATTACAGACCGGTGAAGTCGCCTTTTCACTGTTTGAAGTAGCCAACCGCGCAAAGGAAAACCGAAATACTGATCTTTACAACAGGGCACTTGAAGAAGCTCTGTGGGGACTGGATTATATTCTCAAAACCAGACTTGGTGATGGCTACCGGGTTCACAACTGGGGCACCAACCTGTGGACCGACGGATATCTGGGAACAGATGACGACGGGGGCTGGCATAAAGCCGGTGTTCACAACAGCGGATTTGAAAATTTCCTTTTTGCAGGCATAGAAGCATATGCGGCATTGAGTATCTCCCATGATGATATGCTCAGGGGACATCTCATCAAGGCTGCTACAGAAGATTTTGGATTCGCTCTTAAAAGGTTTGAGGAACTGGGATATGCTGAAATGGTAAATGACTGGGCCGGACATGCCTACATGGCCTCTGAAAGCCAGTACATGGCCACTGTCTCATGGGCTGCCAGCCAGATATACAGGCTTACCTCAGATAAATACTATGCGGATAAAGCAGCTGAATTTATTCAGTATGTGATCAAATGCCAGAGAACGGAAGCCCTGAAGGACAAAGACAAGCTAAGCGGATTTTTCTACCGCGACCTTAGCAGGAAATCAATAGTACATTATCCCCACCAGTCGCGTGACAATGTTTATATGCAGGCACTCACAGAATTATGTCTCACCCAACCCGGTCACAAGGATTACAGCCAATGGGAAAATTCAGTCAGACTTTATGGGGAATATATCAAGAAGATAATTAAATATGTGGAACCCTATGGAATGCTTCCGAGTGGCGTCTACAACAGAAATGAGATCAAGGATCCCGAAGGTTTTTTCAGGTCACAGGTCGGCGCAAGGCCGGGACCGGACTCAGAAAAAAGTTTCACGGCACAGCTTGAAAATGGTGTTAAGCTTGACAATGATCATTATCTG
>JAAYKX010000372.1 GCA_012522155.1 Bacteroidales bacterium | reverse complement strand
TACCAGGTCTGGTCACCGCCGAAAGCGGGCGGATGGCCGCCCGGCCTTGTGATCAGAAGCAGCTGGGGAGCTCGCAGCTGTGCGACCGGCAGACAGCCGGTCTGTTTGGAATCACCCGTAACCATGGCCAGATCCTTTCGACTGAAGTGGGATCAGTATACAGGAAAAGAGCGCCAACTGTCGATGAAACGTCTTTTTTTTGCCCTGACCTTTGACCAAAGCATGACCGGTCGCCTGACTAGCGTCATGGATCAGATCAAGCCCTGGGTCAACCAGGCCCGGTGGACCCGGCCGCAAAACCTTCATGTGACCCTGGCTTTTCTGGGTGCCTGTGGGACCCAAACCCTTGGTCAGCTGGCAGGGCTCTTGCCCCCACTTGCTGCTGCAACACACGCTTTTTCCGTGCAGCTGGCAGGCTGGGGACTGGGTGGCCGCCACCAAGACCTCCTGTGGGTTGGCCTGGCCGACCAGCCGGCCTTGACGGACCTGGTCAATCGGTTACGCAAAGCCTTATCAGCTGCCGGCTTGCCGGTTGACCAGCGCCCGTACTGGCCGCATGTCACGTTGGCCCGGCAGGTCGACTGGCTTGGGGACAAACCGCAACCGCGGATCGATCAGACACCTTGCCTGATGACCCGGATGTGCCTGATGGAAAGCCTGGGTCACAAAGAGCAGCTGCTCTACCAGCCGCTTATGTGCCAGACACTGCCTCTGGATGAAAGGACATCATGAAAAAACACCGCCTCTTTCAACGCTTTTTGACCCTTGTGCTCGTGATCCTGCTGGCTGGCACCACAAGTGGCTGCCTGTCGCACCTGGTTGACGGCTGGCCGGCAACCCATGACAACCAGACAGAAACGACACGACGCCGGCCCAGCCGGCCGCAAAGCGGCAGTGGCCAAAAGGACACACAGATCCATCATGAGCCCACCTTGCTTGACCCGACCAGCAGCCAGAGCCAGGCGACTGCACAACCCACCGAAGCACCAGAAGCGGTTTTGTATCCGGAAGATCTGGCGTCTTTTGACCGTTTGGTTGAGCAGCTCATCCGGTCCGGCCTGGAAGCGGGGGAGCAGGCTATCAACCTGGACCAGGTCTGCCAGCGCCACCTGATCACGGAAGACGTGTTTGATGAGGCCATAGACCGCATTTTTTCAATTTACACGGCTTATTTTCGCGCAACCCCCCGGCTCTTTTACCTGGACGGCTCCTTCACCTACCTCTATTCTTTCACAGGAGATGATCCGCCGCTCTTGCACAACCTGTCGCTTGAACCCAACGTCTGGCCCAGCTTTGAGGACTGGTCAGATGAACAGCTGTGGGCCATCAGTGACCAGGTTGATGCGGAGGTCAAAGACTGGGTGCGCAGCATTCGTCAGACCAGCAGCAACCCAGCTGACCAGCTGCAGGAGCTACATGACCAGATGGTGCGCTCGATTGCCTACGATGAACGGCAGCGGGAATCAACCAACCATGCGGCCAGCGCTTTGCTGGATCAGGTGGCCTTGTGCCAGGGCTACGCACAGCTTTTTCAGCTGGTCAGCCAGGCACTGGGCTTTGAAACCAGCCTGATTATCGGTGAAACAGATGGCATCGGCCATGCTTGGAACCAGGTGGTCCTTGACGGCCGTTCTTATCACGTGGATGTCACCCATGATGACCCGCTTCCAGATGGCGGGCCGGATGGACCTGTCAGACACGTCCACCTGCTGCGTTCAGACGAGGTCATGCGCGAGACGCACGATTGGGATTCCCTGGCCTACCCGGCCTGTCCCCAAGACGGTGCGTTCTATTACCGCACGCAGGGTCTGGTGGCCAGAACAGAATTGGAGCTGGCTCAGCTCTTGGCGCGTTTCCTGGGTGCACAAGACTGGCCTGTACGGGACACGCTCTTTTTTGAACTTTTATGGGATGGCGTTTACCCCATCGACGAGGTCGCGCTGGATGATATGTTGGAAACGGCCCTGCTTCCCTGGCTGTCTGATACCGTGCTGTATTACCGGATCGAGCAGACCAAGCGGGTTTTGTTGATCTCACTGAGTGACACACCCTGATCAGGAAGGGTCAAACTGGCTCTGGTAGAGGGTGTGGTA
>JAAYKX010000173.1 GCA_012522155.1 Bacteroidales bacterium | reverse complement strand
CTGGCATGTATTTTTCTGTTAGGCCCGGTATCAGGCCAGTCATGGATCAGAATAAATCAGCTTGGATATCTTCCCCGGTCTGTGAAAGTTGCAGTTTGTATTTCAAATGATGGACTTTCTGCAAAAAATTTCACAGTTCATAACGCAATTACCGGCGCAGTGGTGTTCAGGAACAAAGCCCGCAAATATTCCGGGGAAGAGTGGGGCATGAGGTCAGCTGCGCGACTTGATTTTTCGAAGCTGGAAAGTCCCGGCGGCTATTTCATACGTTTCGGGAATGCCGAATCGGATGCTTTTTGCATATCTCCCGGTGTCTACAGGGGGTCGGCCGATTTTCTGCTTAAATATATGAGACAGCAGAGATGCGGATATAATCCCTTTTATGCTGATTCCTGCCATACCCACGATGCAATCATTGTTGACCATCCGGAAAAATCGGGACAGCGCATTGATGTTACCGGAGGATGGCATGATGCTTCTGATTATCTTCAGTACACATGTACGTCGGCGAATGCCGTTTACCAGATGCTTTTTGCATACAGGAGGAATCCCGGGGTGTTCGGTGACAGATTTGATGCATCGGGAAAGCCGGGAAGCAATGGTATTCCCGATATACTTGATGAGGCAAGATGGGGAATTGACTGGCTGCTCAAAATGAATCCCGACAGTGGCGAGATGTACAATCAGATTGCGGATGACAGGGATCATGCGGGATTCCGGCTGCCGGCAGATGACAAGGCCTCCTATGACCTGGGAGTTCACAGGCCGGTTTATTTTGTTACAGGAAAATCACAGGGACTATCCGGATACAAGAACCGAACCACAGGTGTTTCATCCACAGCCGGGAAATTTGCATCGGCATTTGCCATCGGGGCAGATGTTTTCGGGGAGACAGACAGGGAGTTTGCAGCCGGGCTCCGGGAAAAAGCTGAAGAAGCCTGGAAATTTGCTCTTACAGATTTCGGGACAACACAAACAGCCTGCGTGGTGTCGCCATATTTCTATGAAGAGGATAATTATGTTGATGATCTTGAACTGGCAGCATGGGAATTATTCAGTCTGACAGGAGATTCGGCATACCTGGTACAGGCTGATTACTGGGGAACACTTGAGCGGATTTCGCCATGGATAGAAATGGATACAGCACGCCATTACCAGTTTTACCCTTTTGTCAACCTCGGTCATGCCGGTCTTGCAAAATCCGGAACACAGTATTCCGGTAAATTTCTTTCGTTCATGAGGCGCGGCCTGCAAATCATGGAAGATCGCAAAAAAAATGATCCTTTCAGGATTAAAATACCTTTTATCTGGTGTTCAAATAATTATATCACAGCCGCCCTCACCCAGTACAGGATATATTCCGAAATATCAGGTGACAGTCGTTTTGCTGAAACGGAAGCTGCTCACCGTGACTGGCTCTTTGGCTGTAATCCCTGGGGCATTTCAATGATAACCGGTTTTCCCGAAGGAGGTGATTACCCCCGCTATCCTCATGCTTCAGTGACAGTACTGACCGGAGAAATTCCGTCCGGCGGACTTGTTGACGGACCTATCTACAGGAGAATATATGATCAGCAGATAGGATTGACCCTTACACGTCCTGACCCTTATATCCCTTTCCAGAACGGGAAAGCTCTCTATCATGATGACATAGGGGACTATAGTTCAAACGAACCAACCATGGATGGTACGGCAGATCTTACCATATACCTGTCGGCACTTGAGAATGAAGGGCTCAGGCAGGCAGGTAGCATGGGGGAAGAACTTATTGATGATCATGGTGCCATGATAAGGAAAAACAACAGGAAGGAAATTTACCTGCTTTTTTCAGCCGATGATCATAATGACGGATTCGGTCATATTCTTGATGTCCTTTCAAAAACAGGATCGGCTGCCTCTTTTTTCCTGACGGGAAATTTTCTCAGGAGTCCGGGGAATGAGAAATATGTACGGCGTATCATTGCCGATGGCCATTTTGCAGGACCACATTCCGACAGGCACCTGCTTTATGCCTCATGGGAAAAGAGGGATTCACTGCTGCTTGACAGGGAGCAGTTTGTCAGTGACCTCAGGGCAAACTATACAGAGCTGGCAAAAAGGAAGACAGGAAAACCGGAAACATTGTATTTCCTTCCGCCCTATGAATGGTATAATTCCGCAGTTGCACACTGGACTTCTTCCCTTGGGGCCAGACTTATCAATTTTACTCCCGGAACGGGTACAAATGCAGATTATACAACACCTGACATGAATAATTACAGATCGTCGGATGAATTGCTGGAAGGTCTGATACGATTTGAAGCCGGTGATCCCGCGGGACTCAGGGGGGCAATGATCCTGATTCATCCGGGGACTCATCCTGACAGGACAGACAAGTTTTATTTGAAGCTTGAGGAAATAATCAGTTTTTTTACTGCAAAAGGATATATATTTAAAAGCTTATAAAGCCGTATTATGGAACGAAAAACCTACCGTTCACCATGGGCATGGGTACCAAGCCTTTACTTTTTTCAGGGTGTACCCTACAGTATTGTAATGATCACCTCGGGTCTTATATACAAAACCATGGGTATTTCCATTGCTTCACTGGCATTCTGGACCAGCCTTCTTTATCTGCCCTGGGCAGTCAAACCCCTCTGGAGTCCATATATAGATGTTGTTTCAACCAAGCGAAACTGGGTGGTATGGACACAGCTCCTCCTTGGTATTGCATTTATCGGAGCCGGTATTGCAATGCCCGTTTCCTTTTTTTATCCCGTTACCCTCGCGGTTTTTGCAATTATTGCATTCGCTTCCGCCAGTCATGATATAGCTGCCGACGGGTTTTATATGTATGCCCTCGACCCTCACAAGCAATCCTTTTTTGTGGGCATCCGCTCCACATTTTATCGTTTTGCAATGCTGACGGCTCTTGGCCTGGTTCCTGTTATAGCAGGAATGGTTCAGAAAAATACCGGCCTTGAATCCCTGACATTTGAAGTCCTTTCGGTACCGGCTGAGGAATATCAGCCTTTTGATCCTTCTGCCATCGTCATTGAGGAGACAGCAGGAGAACCCGGAATCCTGCTTTTTCCGCAAAACCCGCAGATACCAATGTTCAGGGCAGGTCATTCTGAACAGGATTCGGTAGTTATATATATTGCCCTGTCTGCTCCCCCGGGGCATGGAAAGACCGTGGTTGTTAATGCTTCCCGCAATACAGGCAGCAAGGATATTGATATTGCCGCAAACCAGACAGGAAGATATGAATTCAGTGACTCAAACT
>JAAYKX010000172.1 GCA_012522155.1 Bacteroidales bacterium | reverse complement strand
TTGAATATTTCTTCCTTGCCGCTGAAATAGTAATAAATGGAACTTTTACCCATTTTAAGCGCCCTGGCAATCTCTTCCATAGAGGTTTTCTTAAATCCGTAGCGACTGAAAATAGGACCTGCGGTCATAATGATCCGCTTTCTATATTCCTCTTTATTAACCATATTGACTTTTTCTGACGTTTGACAGGTTCTTATTGCGAAAATACAATATAAAATTTCAACAGTCAAATGTTTCGACCATTCCGGTCGAAGTTTTGAATCTGCCTTTACCGACGAGGCCGGTATAAAGGATAAACACCGGTCAAAATGATTTTTAAATATCTTTTTTATTTTTATAAATTTGATCGTTGAACGCGACTTGTTTTTCATTATTTATACATAATGCTTACAGGCACTAAAAATTATCAGGGTATCCGGTCCGGTGAATCTGATCCCGCTGTCATCAGGATGACAGATCAGAGCCGTCTTCCCTTTTTCTTTGAAACAAAGTATTGCAACCAGGGAACGGTGCTTTACTGTTTTGGTGTTAACCCTGCAGGACTTACTGTAAAACTGATAAGTTTTAGGGGACATTCACAGTTCACCGGAAAAGGAAACCAGAAAATGTTTTCAGATAAAATCAAATAAAAATGGAAGGTATCGTAAAATTCAATTGCCACTGGAACCAGTGCGGGCCGGTAATATCCGACGACCAGTATGAAATAATCAATTACTGGAGGGAGATACTGTACAATATGGATCTGATAGGAGCCTATGAAAATGGTGTGGGATTTGGAAACATAAGCATGAGGATCAGGGGTGGAAACCAATTCATCATAACAGGTTCTGCAACGGGAGAAATTCCCGAACTTGAGCCCGGACATTACGTAAAAGTCAATTCATTCAATATTGATGATAATGCAGTACAGTGTACAGGTCCTTTAAAAGCTTCATCGGAATCACTTACCCATGCAGCAATTTACCTTGCCGATCCCGATATTAATGCCATAGTTCATGTTCATAATATTGCACTTTGGAACGAGATCATTTACAAGGTGCCCACTACCAATCCGTCGATGGAATACGGAACAACAGGACTGGCAAAGGATATTTTCCGGCTTTTCAACGACTCAGATGTATTTGAAAAAAAAATAATAGTCATGGCGGGCGACCGTGCCGGAATACTGACATTTGGTGAGGATATGGACAAGGCCGTTAACATTCTCATGCAATATCTCGGGAAAGAATAATGGCAAAAATCGGTATTATAGGAGGTTCGGGACTGGAAGATCCTGAAATACTGGATTCATCCGAAATAATAAATGTAAGCAACAAATACGGCAGCCCGGGTTCTCCGCTTGTCTGCGGAAAAATTGGAAATACGGAAACAGTCATCCTGTCCCGTCACAGAAAGGATCACAGCATAGCCCCTTCAGCCGTCAATAACAGGGCCAACATACTGGCTCTTAAAGAGGCCGGATGCACACACATCATAACCACAACGGCATGCGGAAGCCTCAGGGAGGAGATAGGCCGCGGAGACATTGTCATTCCCGATCAGTTTATAGATTTCACCAGACACCGGGCAATAACATTTTTTGACAAGTTTGAATCCGGTAGTCCGGGACATACTCCTATGGCCGATCCTTTTGACAGCAATCTCAGATCATTGCTGATATCCGCTGCAAAAAGGCTGGGCCTTCCCGTACATGAAAAAGGTGTTGTAATCACGATAGAAGGGCCCAGATTCTCAACGAGGGCAGAGTCCCGCCTTTTCAGAATGTGGGGTGCTGATATCATCAACATGTCTGTTTCACCCGAAGTCATCCTGGCCAATGAACTTGGAATACCTTATGCCACAATAGCAATGAGCACAGATTACGATTCCTGGAAAGCGGATGAGGACCCTGTGACATGGGAAGAGGTGTTCAGGGTATTTGCGGGAAACGTGCATAATGTCATCAGCCTCCTGAAAGAAGTGATACCGCTGATTACCGTATAATGGAACCATCTTTCCGGGAAATACCGGCAGATGAACCCGGGATGTAATTAAGCTGTTATATGCAGGGCTGGAAAAGAGTATTCGCAATAATCTGGAGCGGGCAGCTCGTCTCAACATTAAGCAGTGCTATTGTCGGTTATGCTGTTGTGTTCTGGCTCAGCATCGAAACAAAATCAGCCGGAGTACTTGCCCTGGCCACTATCGCGGCTCTTTTGCCGCAGATGCTCATCGGACCTTTTACAGGAGTATTCGTTGACCGCTGGGAGCGGAGAGTCACAATGATGCTGGCAGACCTCTTCATAGCCCTCTGCACCTTCCTCATGGCCCTGATGTTCCTGAGCGGCAATATAAAAATATCCCTTGTTTACCTCCTTCTTGTAATGCGTTCCCTGGGAAGTGCTTTTCATGTTCCGGCAATGCAGGCTTCCATCCCCCTTCTTGCACCGGAAAAGGAACTGTTGCGGATATCCGGTATCAATCAGGTTATCCAGTCAGTGAGTGTAATAGCAGGACCGGCCCTGGCAGCCCTTCTGATAACCATCCTGAACATGGTATGGGTACTGATGATTGATGTGGCAGGCGCTCTGATAGCCATCGTTTCCCTCATGTTTATCCGCATACCCCGGCCTCCGCGTAAGGCAGGAGCACCCAGTCCTCATGTTCTGAGGGAACTGAAAGCGGGACTCGCTGAAATTTATAACCACCGTGGCCTGTTATGGCTGTTTATCATAATAGTACTTGCCCATTTTTTCATTATGCCTGTTGCTGCGCCTTTCCCCCTGATGACAATCAGCCATTTCAACGGAGGAACCTATCAGATGAGCATAGTGGAAGTATGCTGGGGAATAGGAATGCTTGCAGGCGGGGCACTTCTGGGAATAAAAAAGCTGAAAATCCCGGAAATCATTATCATAAATTCAACCTTCCTGATAACAGGATTTACTTTTCAGCTATCAGGTATCCTGCCGGAATCCGGCTTCAGTATCTTTGCCGGCCTGACTCTTGCAGGCGGAATAAGCATGGCACTGTATTCAGCATCATTCATGGTTGTTATCCAGACACATGTTGACATGGCAGTGATGGGGAGAGTGTTTTCCCTTTACGGCAGCCTGACCCTTCTTCCCTCTATATTCGGATTGCTTCAGACCGGTTATATTGCAGATGCCATAGGAGTACCCAATGCTTTCATCATATCCGGTTCGGCAATAATACTGATTGCTGTCTGGGCATTCTTTGTTCCGGCATTAAGGTCCATGGCTGCAAGAAAGTTGATATAAAGATTTTTCCGAATGGCTGTTGGATTTTTTATAACAATTGGTTAATATTGCAGTCCGTTTTCTGTATGCCGGCTGATGAAAGAAATAAGGCTGCAGCCAGCCCGGTCACATCGGGAATACAGCAGATAAACAGACCGGTCTTACCGAAACGGTAAAAAAACGGGCCCATAGCTCAGACGGTTAGAGCATCCCGACCATAGGTCGGGAGGGTCATTGGTTAATTAACATATTTATTTCCGGGGCCCATAGCTCAGACGGTTAGAGCACCTGACTCATAATCAGGGGGTCACTGGTTCGATCCCAGTTGGGCCCACCTTAACCCGCCATAGCATTAGCAACGGCGGGTTTTTTATTTATACCCGTACAATCCCGTTGTTTAACTAATTCCAAGGATGGGGATTAAATCATCGGCTCCGTTTAGTACAAACTTATCATACAGGGTATGTGCTGTGTACTTAAATATATGGCCGCGGATAGGGAGTAAATCAGCTTGAGTTACAAAATCATATGCTCCCTGCGGTTCTATTGCCGTTCCCTTGACAGCGGTGCGTTTAGTGACCTTTTTATCGACGATTTTCAAAAATCCACTCAACGGAATACTTTGATTCATCCAAATCTTTCATGCTGATTATTTTTAAAAAGTATTTCTATAACAAATAATATAATTACCCCGAAATATCAGTTTAACCTGATTAACTCACAAAGCCCTTATTCAGTATAAAGATACACTTTTGGATCTGATCCGCTTTTGGTTACTGATTGATCCATCCTCCCGGGGCGGGGGAGCTCCGGATAAGATCCGGGCAAGCTGCAAGAAAATTTCCGGAATTGATCATTGCAGAAAAAAGGATATATTTGCTTTGCGATTACAGGTTCCTGGGTCAACATCTGACTGACCCGGGCGAAGAGGGAATCCTGTGAAAAACAGGAGCTGTACCCGCAGCTGTAAATCCTGCAAAGGTTCCGGCATACCCTGCCACTGTTAAACTCCAGGTGAGATGGGAAGGCAGCCGGAACAGGATAAGCCAGAAGACCTGCCTGTAACATACTTCGTAGCTTTCGGGTGAAAGGCAAAGAATGAAATCTTAAATGTTTCCATCTCCGCCTTTTCATAATTTCTGCGAAGGATTCTGCATGTAAACTGCATCGTCATTTAATGATGCAGCTGTCGCAATGTTTACACAACGAACAATTTAGCAGAAATGGGAACAAAAACATTGCCATTTATCAGATCAGCCTTGTTGACAATATTGTCAATAATTTATGGGACGGCAGCTTTTACACAATCCATTGCCGACACCATAATTCAAATCCCTGATGTGGTAATAAAAGCTTCCCGGTTTCAACAGTTCAGAAATGATATTAAAACAGACGAATTCACTTCTGAAGAGCTGAGTCCTTATTCAGGAGAATCACTCGGCCGTTTCCTGATCAGCAAAACAGCCCTGAATGTCAAGGGATATGGAGTTGGCGGTGCATTGAGCAATCTTTCCCTGCGGGGTACCTCAACAAGCCATGTCCAGGTAAACTGGAACGGCTTTCCCATCAATTCAGTCACCCTGGGCTCATCTGACTTTTCATTTATCCCTGTTGCCGGATTCGATGATATATCTGTTGTGTACGGAGCTCCGGGAGCTCTTTACGGAAGCGGTACATTTGGCGGAGCGGTCAACCTGGATAATAACCTGAAAACAGTAAATGCACTGAACGGATCGGTAAATATAAGCTATGAGTCGCTTGAAACCATTAACGGCAGCCTGTCATTTACTATCGGAAATAACAGGCTGGCATGGAAAACCAACGCATGGGGAGCACTTTCCGGAAATAAGTTTAGCTACTATGATTATATCCTGCAGACCGGCAGGAAGCAAACAGACGGGCAGTGGCATAATACAGGTACTATTCAGCAGTTTATATTCCGTCTTTCACCGTCGTCAACCATTGAAGCAGGATTATGGTACCAGGTAAAGGCCTTTAATATTCCATCACGCATAGGATCGGTATCCTATGAACATCAAAGGGATTCAACCCTGAAACTCTTTACTGCCTGGAAAAAATCGGGCAGCCGCTGGGGCCTGGAAGCAAAAACAGCAATGTTCAGGGATTACCAGAGCTATACCCAGAAAGCATCAGCACAGGCTGCATCATACAGTATAGACTCAAGGATCAGGTCAAATCAGTACTATGGAGATGTAAATTTCAGATATCATCCGGATCAGCATATTTCGATTGATGCAGGACTGATTGCTACATTTATCA
This sequence comes from Bacteroidales bacterium, assembly GCA_012522155.1. GTDB lineage: Bacteria > Bacteroidota > Bacteroidia > Bacteroidales > VadinHA17 > LD21. The sequence goes on along the minus strand of JAAYKX010000172.1, from coordinate 715 downwards.
ATGCGGATGTGTCAGCCTACGGGAAGAGAAAAGAGGAAAGAGGACTGACAGCTTTTACGGGAATAAAATATGATAAAGACCGCTTTTCATGTCAGGCCGGATTAAGAAAAGAGTGGAATTCCAATTTCAGTTCCGGTGTATTGTCCTCATTCGGAATGACAAGGCAAATGAAAGATGAGAGGTGGAAACTGAGAGTCAACATCTCACAGAAAATCCGTAAGCCTACATTTAACGATCTTTTCTGGATGCCCGGAGGTAACCCTGATTTAAAGCCTGAAACAGGGTATTCTCTTGAAGCCGGCTCTTCCGTGACGATCCTGGAAAAAGAAAAAGCCACGCTGTCAGCCGATGCAGGTATCTACTGGTCAAAAATAAATAATATGATCGTGTGGCGGCCTGACGGGATATACTGGACCGCCATGAATCACCAGAGAGTATATTCTGCCGGAATGGACGGCAAACTGATTCTGGATGTGAAACACAGAAAACTAAAATACCGTTCGGTACTTAATTTAATGCTGAACAGGTCTGATGTACAATCCTATGTTCCGGGAGAACATGGAAAAATGCTGTATTCCCCGCGTATAATCACTTCATGGGAAAACAGCCTCTCAGTGGGAATATTTGATTTTGTTGTTGATCATCATTTTACAGCAGACCGCTTTTACGATGACATTTCATTGCTGAAGCCTTACCAGGTCCTGAATGTAAAAAG
>JAAYKX010000171.1 GCA_012522155.1 Bacteroidales bacterium | reverse complement strand
GTACCTTCATTCTTCCATATAATTTCACCGTCAGCGGTATTTATTGCATAGATAAATGTTCCCATCAGCGGAAAGATGCTTGAAGCAGTATATATTATATCGTCCTTTATTACGACACCGCCTCTTGCCGGCCACATGGATACAAAACGCTTATTGCCCAAAAGTTTGTTTGATGCCGGTGCAAGCATTTTCTTCCATAAAAGCATTCCGGATCCCGCATTGAGGCAATATAAAAATCCGTCATCTGAAGTAAAAAAGATCTTCCCTTTGCTGTAGGCAAGGGGAAGGCGGACCGGGCCATCGGTAAAAAAGTGCCATAATTCCTTACCCGAACTGATGTCCAGTGCCAAAACCTTGTCCTGATCATTGAAGCCGAGAAACAGTTTATTTTCTGCCACAACAGGCTCAAAAATCCTGTCATATTGCATCAGATTCTGATTCAGGGGATCATCCCATACAGGCTCTCTGGCAGAATAGCTGACCTGCCACTGAAGAAAAAGCTTATCAGCCAGCTGCTCCGGGGTGGAAGCAGAACGGTTATGGTCAAACCTCCACATTGGCCAGTCATAATATCCTGAACCCGGTGAGGCAGTAACAAATAAAGAAAAAATGATTGCAATCAGTTTCATGCTGAATGTCTGGAATTATAATATTACTTGCTCATTTAATAAAGGCTTGTTTCAGATAAGGTAAAAATAATCATCCTTTTCACAAAACAGAACTATTCGTGCTGAAAATAATAATCCGCCACATAATATTTAACGAAATTTAACTATGTTAAAAGGTTCATTTTGTTTAATTTGTCCTTCTCATTAAGATTATCATTTTAAAATATTCACCATGTTCACCACAAAGCGGCTTTCAAGGTTATTGTGCATTTTTGTCTTTTCCCTTTCAGCTTTTTATGCCTTTGGCCAGGATCCGGAAGGCCCTGTGCTACTGCCGGGCACCTATGAAATAGATACTGTAACCATACGTGCCAGGATAAGACTCGCTGACCCCGTGGCCAAACCCTATACTGAAACTGTTTCACTTTTCCCGACAATCAGTACGGTACGACATTCCGATATACGGAACCAGGGGGCCAGAACACTCATTGACGCTGTGAGTTTTATTCCCGGCGGCTTCACCGAAACGAGGGGAAGACAGGTAAAACAGTTTTTTTCAGTAAGAGGCCAGAAATATCCTTATCCTGATTATGCAATAAACGGTGTCTGGCAGAAAGAATTTGAAGAACTGCCCTATTTCCTGTCAGCATCAGAAATTCAGGAAATTGAAGTGATCAGATCCAGTGCCGCATTACTTACGGGCCTGTCCGGACTCGCGGGATTTATTAATATCAAGACCCGTGAATATGAGAGTTTTGAAACAAGTCTGGATTTGGAATACGGTACATTTAATTCCCTCCACTCCCATATTTCGACAGGAAACAAAATAGGCAATTTCAGCTATGCTGCCGGCCTTGGATTTGACAGAACCAGCGGTCCGGAAGGCAGGCATGCAAAGGAATCCATGACTGACCTGTATACAAGAATGAATTGGAAAATCACGGACAAACTGGGATTGAATGCAAGTCTTTTTTACCTGAATGGCGAAAGGCAGATGGCCATTGCACTGCCTCCGGCTGAAAACAGAGTTCAGAATATGATTCAGGGTTTTGATCCTTACAGGGCACTGCTGTCCAATGTTAAACTGACATACAGACCAGTTTCCGCCCTGTCTTCCGAACTTCAGCTGTTTTACACCCGGCGGGACCCTGTCTTTTACGACAAGGTTGAAGAAAGCACTGCCAGTGAAAAAGATTATGAGTTCGGTCTGAATTTCATCCAGTCTGTAAGAATACTACCCGACAACGTATTGAGGTTCGGTGGATTATATAATCACTGGATTGCTCCTTACGGTAAAAGGTTTTATATGGGTAAAAGATGTGATACCGAAACTTTCTCAGGCGTAATAACAGATGAACAGAGACTGGGGCCCCTTACCCTGGATGCCGGAATAAGAATCACCCGCACCTATCTCAACGACTACGGGGCATTCAATATTGAAGGTGGCGGAGGACCCTTCAGACAGTTGGAACCGGTTACGGATGAATGGGAGCCGGCAATAGTCCAGGGAAGTTTTGGAATCACTTACAATGCCACTGAAAAGTTCTCTGCATTTCTCAACTCTGCCGCAGGAAATATCAAACCCAGAACTGGCACCCTTCTGGATAACAATGAAGCAGAACCCGTCAGCGAGCCCCTGAATGAAACCCGTTACAAAATTGATATAGGATTGCTGCATAATATCGGAGAAGACGGAAAAATGACCCTTACCGCATTTGGTGTATACCAGGGGAAGGGAATTGTCCTGAGCGGTACAACATACCTGGCTCCTGAAACAAATATGCGCAGGGAACTCTATCTCAACCGTAATCAGCATCAGAAAGGAATAGAATTTGAAATAACTGCACCCGTATTGTTCGGAATGGTCAAGCCTTTCTTCAATTTCACAATAATGCAGTCAAAGATGGAAGAAGAAGACAAGATGGTTATCAACAAGGAACATCCCGTATGGATATCCAATGCTGGTATTTATTCAGCCTGGAAAAATTTTGATCTCAATATAATGGGTAAATATGTGTCGCCCTTTGAAAATGATCGTTTTGTAAGTCCAGCCGACGGTCCCCAGCCACTCGGGGATTTTCTTGTTCTTGACTGCAACGGTGGTTACACCACAAAATGGGATACACCTGTAAGGTTCCATGTCAGAATAAAAAACCTGACAAACAGGAAATATTCCACTGTTAACGGTTATCCCGATTTTGGCCGGATGCTGTTCGGGGGAATTCAGATAAAATTCATGTCAAAAAACCAGGACCGGAGATTGTAACACTTGAACAGGATAATCCGGGATCCGGATGCGGAGCTTATTTTATCACTCAGGAATTCAAAGGAAATTCCGTTAATAATAACTATTTTTAACACAGCAGTACTGATTTAAAGAAACAAGCATGCAAGACATTCATACACACGGGTATGACTATGAGCCCAAGGGGAATTTCCCCAATAAACCGTGACAGGTTCAAGATAAACCGTGACAGGTTCAAGATGAACAGTGACAAGTTCCCGATAAACCGGGACAAGTTACCGGCCATTAAAATTAAATCACCAGCAGATGAAAAGGAAAGTATTACTGGATGAGCTGATCAGGAATTATCCTGAATTATCGGAACTAAGGGATTCAATAGACAAGGTCTCAGGGATTATTGTGAAATGTTACACGGCCGGCGGAAAGCTTCTGATATGCGGCAATGGGGGAAGCAGCTCCGACTCCTGTCATATTGCGGGTGAACTGATGAAAAGTTTCGAAAGAGAAAGGCCGCTTGATGTGAGTTTAAAAAACAGACTTGCTGACATATCGGCAGACCGGGGCAAATACCTGGCGGATAAACTTGAACACGGATTACCTGCAATTTCATTGTCTGCCCACTCATCACTCATTACGGCAATCTGCAACGATATTGATCCTCAACTGATCTTTGCCCAGCAAATCCTTGGTTACGGTGAAGAAAAAGATGTACTCCTTGCCATAAGTACTTCGGGAAATTCAGAAAATATTATAGATGCCTGCATAACTGCCAGGGCCATGAATATGACAGTTGTGGGAATGACAGGGAGATCCGGCGGCAAAATGAAGGAATACTGTGACATCCTCATCAATGTTCCGCGCGAAAAGACTGCTTCAGTACAGGAGATTCAGCTCCCGGTCTATCATACAATCTGCAGGATTGTAGAGGAATATTTCTACGGGGGAGAACAGGATTAAGAGAGTAAGCGGTAAACCGGCAACATCAGCTGACCGGCTGCGTACTTATTTTTCCACCCTCTTTGCCGTTAAAGGTACTTCTCCCATTGAATACAATGCCTTACCTGTCATCACTGAGGCATCATCCATCTTCATCACAACGGAAACCATCTCGCCTTCAACATAAATAGAAAAAGTCAGAGAGTCGTTCTCATATTTTACATTCTCTCCTGTTATTTTATATTCACTCCCGGGAAATGTAATTACTGCAGAATATTTTTTCTCTGCAACTGTAATCTTTATCACACCGGTGGAATATTCTGAAGGTGCATACAAAGCTTCATATTTCCAATCTCCTGCAGGATCCTTCCTGACTTTCGATGTCTGGGCATTTATTGCCGGGAAGCTGAGCAGGGTCAGCAAAATTAAGGAAATGAGTTGTTTCATGGCTTAATAGTTAATTTGATTCAAGACTGAAATCCCTTAGCTCAATAATAAGCAATTTTTTGAATATGAGTACAAAACCTTTACTCAAATATTTACAGCTTCTCCTCAATTTCGTTCAGCCACATTCTCCCCTGGTCCGGATTCTCCTGATCAGTCCTTTTTCCGGGTATTTATTCCGAACGGCAGGTAAAGAGGACAGAATCCTATAAAACTCGTTACTATCAGGATAGCTGCCAGAACAAGAGCAATGACCCCCAGGGTTCCGCTCAGAATTTTTGTTATATACAGAACTATCAGCAGAGCTGCGCCTGATATTCTCAGGATTTTGTCAGTAGTACCCATATTTCTTTTCATGACCGTTAAAATTTATTTTTCTTGTTTCTGAAGATTAACAGTTCCCCTTCCCGATTGTTCATTCATTTCATAATACATCCCTTCAAAACACGCTATTCCGTCCATCAAAATCATGATTTCTCCTGTTCATATCAACTTTTTTCAGTGCCGCAGATGAAATCAACACATAATGAACTACATTTGTACGAACTATCAATGTATGTCTACACTGAAAACCGATGAAGAAGCTCATATTTATTCGTCATGCCAGAGCTGAAGGACAGGAATCCGGAATATCGGATTTTGAAAGGTCCCTCACTCTCAAAGGAAAAATGACATCACATAAAATGGCCCGGAGGTTCAGGGAAAAAGAAAATGATCCCGGCCTGTTCATCAGCAGCCCTGCTTTCAGGGCTTTGGAAACAGCCCTTATATTTGCGGGGGAAGCAGAAATCCGGCCTGAAGACATTAAAATAGACAGCAATCTCTATTTCAAAACTGACCTGAAACATTTTCTGGAATTTCTGAAAACGATTCCGGAAGAAACAGACAGTATCACACTGTTCGGACATAATCCCTCTTTTACGGAAATTGCCGACAGACTATCCCGTAACGGCTGTGAATTCCTGACAAAAACAAGTATCGTTTGTATTTCATTTCCTGTTAAGTCATGGGCAGAAGTGAAAGCTGCATCCGGCAGGCAGGAATATTTTCTGAAACCTGCTAAAATAGTATGAGCAAAACCTATATTCCGAAGGAAATAAGCTGGCTGTCATTCAATGAACGTGTTCTGCAGGAAGCAGAAAACAACAGCATACCCCTTCTTGAAAGATTTAAATTCCTTGGAATATATTCCAACAACCTGGACGAATATTTCAGGGTAAGGGTTGCGACCCTGAAAAAGCTGTCGAAGCTGGGAGCCAAATCCAAGGAGATTCTAGGATACAGTCCGAAATCAACACTCAAAAAGATTCAGGAAATTGTTCTTGTACAAAACAGCAGGTTTGAAAAAATTTACACATCCCTTATCAAAGAACTTTCGAAACACAATATCCATATAGTCAACGAGGGAGAACTGAGTCAGGAACAATCGGAATATGTAAGGAACTTTTTTCTGACCGAAGTCAGGGCAAGACTGATGCCCTTTCTTATTGAAAGTGATTCCGAACTTCCCAATCTTACCGATGATGCGATTTATCTGGCTATTCAGCTTTGCAATACAAAAACTTCAAAAAAAAGATTTGCCCTTCTCGAAATACCAACGGATGTCCTTCCAAGATTCGTCGTGCTGCCGGAAAGAGGCGGGGATAAATATATTATTTACCTGGATGATATAATCAGATTCGGGCTTAAAGACATATTTTTTATTTTCGATTTTGACGGATTATCAGCATACACGATAAAGCTCACCAAGGACTCGGAGCTGGAAATAGCTGACGACATATCGGAAAGTTATATTGATAAGCTTTCCCGAAGCCTTCATCTGAGGAAATGGGGAACACCGGTCCGTTTTATTTATGACAGGAATATGCCGGAGGATCTCCTGAAAATTCTTACCAAAAAGCTCAAATTCGGTCCCGAAGATACCGTAATACCTGCTGACCGCTATAATAATTTCAAGGATTTCATGAATTTTCCCAACCCCGGAAAAAAGAAACTATACAACGAAGCCCTTGCTCCCATTCAGCACCGCGACATTTCCCAGGGAAAAAGCATATTATCGGCTATAAAAAAAAAGGACATAATGCTGTATTTTCCCTATCATCCCTTCAGCTATCTGACAGATCTGCTAAGGGAGGCTTCCATTGATCCGCATGTTGCTTCAATAGACATAACCCTGTACAGGCTTGCCCGGAACTCCAGTGTCATCAATGCATTGCTCAATGCCGTGAGAAACGGCAAAAAGGTAACTACCGTCGTTGAACTGCAGGCACGCTTTGATGAAGAAGCAAATATTATTTGGGGGAAAAAACTTTTGGACGAAGGAGTCAGGGTCATCTACGGTATACCCGGTCTCAAGGTCCATGCGAAACTGCTACTGATCACAAGAGTCAGGAATGATGTCGTAAAACGGTTTGCAGCAGTGGGTACAGGTAATTTTAACGAGGATACTGCCAGTATTTACTGTGATCATCTTCTGCTCACCTCAAACCTCAAGATCACAAATGAAGTGCACAAAGCATTCAATTTCCTGAATATCAATTATAGAAAAGATAATTATTATCACCTGATACTTTCGCCTTTCTCACTCCGCAACAAAATCATCCTGCTGATTGAGAATGAAATAAAAAATGCAAGGGCCGGCAGGAAAGCCTATATCCATCTCAAATTAAACAACCTTACTGACAAAGAAATAATTAATTATCTGTATGAGGCAAGTACAGCCGGTGTAAGTATAAAATTAATTGTGAGAGGCATGATATCGCTGGTGCCGGGAATAAAGGGCTTAAGTGAAAACATCAGGGCCAGGGGGATTGTTGACAGATTTTTGGAACACAGCAGGTTTATGATATTTTACAATAACGGAAAAGAAGAGTGTTATATCAGCTCAGCCGATTTAATGCCGCGGAACATTGACCGCCGCTTTGAGGTGACCTGCCCGGTGTTTGATAAAAATCTTGTGAACGAACTCAAAAAACTGTTCCAGATTCAGTGGAATGATAATGTTAAAGCCAGAATAATTGACCGCGGCTTAACAAACAAATTCGTAAAAACAGGAAAAAAAGCTTTTCAGTCTCAACTGGAAATATATAATTACCTCAAAGAAATCCATTCAAAATAACGCAGGAAGGATAAAATGAATCTGACCATTCTCATTGCCGGTATCTTTGTGATAGCAATATTCTCCTGGTCTTATTCGGTAAAATACAGGAGGTATCATGGAATACCCAGGTTTTTTTCCTTCCTGAGCATTTTTGTCCTCTTCCTCTTAAACTACAGGATTTGGTTCCGCAATGACTTCAGCTGGAACCAGCTGTTGTCATGGATATTACTGATAACCAGTGCTTATCCCGGAATAGCAGGATTTCTTACACTAAAGAAGAAAGGCAAGGCAGCCGATAGTTTTGAAAATACCACCATACTTGTCAGAACGGGTGTTTACAAATATGTGAGACATCCTCTTTATTGCTCACTGCTTCTGATCGGAACAGGAATAATGATCAGTCTTCCCGCAATCCCCCAGATCATACTTGGCCTTACAAACGCCCTTGCCCTTTATCTGACAGCAGTTATTGAAGAAAAAGAGATGATTTCAAGATTCGGTGATCAGTATTCAGAATATATGAAAGACACAAAAATGTTCATTCCCTTTATCTTCTGATAAAAACTTATTTAATTAAAAAAAATTAATTTGGCCGGCTAATAAAATTATAACATGAACAGGAAAAGCAATGGCATAAAAACCGGTATTCTGACTGCCGGAGGTGATTGCCCCGGAATCAATGCCATCTTACGCAGGACAGGAATCACCCTTTCAGTAATACTGGGCATACTAATAAATACCTTACCCTCACATGCCCAAATGCTTCACGACAGTGCAACTGTCAGAAAAATAAGAACAGGCGTCGATTATATGTACAATATGGAATTTGACAAGGCTTTACCCCTGTTTTCAGACGTGGAACAATTATATCCCGGACATCCGGTGAATCATCTGTTAAAAGGAATATTCCTGTACTGGAAAGATTATCCGATGTTACCTACATCACAATCCAGGGAGGCCTTTGAAAATAATCTCCGGACCTGCATGGATCTTTGTTCGGACAGCCAGTATTCAGCACAGTATGAAGCTGAGAGTCTGCTTGCAAATATTTGTTCCCGGGGACTGCTGCTGCTTTACTATAATTAAAACGATCTGACCTTTAAAGTAATAACTCTTGCAACAAGTACTTTCAAATATATATTGAGGGCTTTTGATCATGTCTCTGCTTTTGCTGACTTCTATTATCCCACCGGACTGTACAACTACTACAGGGAAGCATATCCACATATTAATCCTGTGTACAACCCCCTGGCATCCCTGTTTCCGCCGGGTGATATGACAAAGGGACTTATTGAGCTTGCCAGGGCTGCGGAATTATCCATCTTCCTGAAAGCAGAATCCTATTCAATATTGGCATACATATATGCCGGATTTGAGAACGACTTCCCCAAAGCCCTTCTCTACAGCGGGATACTGACAAAAAACTATCCCTTAAATCCCCACTACAAGGCACATCATATGAGAAATCTGCTGGTAAGGAAGGAGTATGACCTGGTGGAAAACATGATCAGCCTTACAGGGAACAATACCGGAAATGCATATTTCGATGCCCAGTTATTGATTCTCAATGGTATAATACAAGAGAAAAAATATAAAAATTACCAGGATGCCCGGCGATTATATGAAAACGGGATTTCCGCAATTGCATTTACAGGTGATTACGGCAATGAATATTGCGGCTATGCCTACCTTGGCCTGAGCAGGATATGTGAACATGAGGGTGACAAGGCCGGCAAAAAAGCTTTCCGAAGAAAAGGAAATGGTCTCCTTGATTTCAAAAAAATTACTTTTGACTGAAATTTTCTCCCGCGAAACCGTTGGCAACACCTCCCTTCCCTGAATTTGAAAATCTGCCGGTCAGGGATCAGCAGACTTCTCCCCTTCGGATGAATTCAGCCAGGATATCACTTTTTCCGAACCCGGCCTCTCCTTTGAATAGAGAACATCAACAAGATTACCATCCTCGTCAATCAGATATTTCTGAAAATTCCATTTGACTTCCGAATCCATTATTCCATTCTCTTTCTTTGAGGTAAGCCATTTATACAGGGGATGAATATCCTCACCCCTTACCGAAATCTTTTCCATCATGGGAAAAGTAATTTTGTAGTTTTCAGTACAAAACTGCCTGATCTCAGAAGCAGTACCCGGCTCCTGGTTACCGAAATTATTTGAAGGGAATCCGATAATCACCAGCTCATGGCTATATTGTTCATACAATTCCTGAAGATCTTTGTATTGTGATGTATAACCACATCTGGATGCAGTATTTACCACCATCACCTTTTTACCTTTAAGGGAATCCGGATCAAAATCATTCCCTTCAAGTGTTTTAAATTTAAAACTGTAAAAGCCATTTGTCTGGGAAAAAAACGTGGCCGATATAAGTATCAGCATCACAAAAGGAAACAGTACTAATTTTTTCAATATCATGGTTTCAGGTGTATGATATTTTCAAGGGTCAATTTACAAAAATTATTGACAATTAATTAAATCTCCCTGTTCAGGAGCCGCAGCCTGAATCTTTTTTCTGCAAAATTTCTAATAAAAACTGTTGTTTCTTCAATTCCCAGAACTGATGTGTTGATGCACAAATGATATGATCCGGCAGCTCCCCACAGTTTACTGCTGAAATAGTTATAATATGATTCACGCTGTTTATCGGTTTTATCAATCCGCTCACGGGCCTGTTTTTCATTGATCCCGTGAACATCCATCACTCTTTTTATCCGGTCATCCAGATCGGCATTCAGAAAAATACTGAGCAACTGTGAGTGTTCCTTAAGGATATAGTCAGCACAGCGGCCGACGAACAGGCATGATTTATTCTCCGCAAGACTTCGTATCACATCGCTTTGTATCTTGAACAATGTTTCATTGCTCAGATAGTAACCCGAATAGATTTCCGGAGTCTGGGTACTGCTGTGCATTCCAAAAAATCCCCAGAAGATATTGAAACGCTTCTTTTCATCGGCATTTTCAAATACTTTTTCATTGAGACCGCTTTCCTTTGATGCCAGCCTTATCAGCTCTTTATCATAGAAAGAAATCCCGAGTGATTCCGAAAGCTTCAGGCCTATTTCCCTACCTCCGCTTCCAAGCTGACGTCCGATTGTTATGATATAATTTTCATCCATGAATTAGCAGTTAGTTATCCTGATGAGTGATTTCATTCAACTTATTCCTGCGGTATTGTCTGACAAGCAGTACAGCT
>JAAYKX010000170.1 GCA_012522155.1 Bacteroidales bacterium | reverse complement strand
TCGGGAGGGTCGTCTGAAAAGACGATGAACAGTCAAAAATATTTCGGGGTGTGGCGCAGTTGGCTAGCGCACTTGCATGGGGTGCAAGGGGTCGTCTGTTCGAGTCAGATCACCCCGACAAAAACCGCCGGATTCCTGTTTGCCGGGAAGAAGGCGGTTTTTCAGTAAATCCTTTCTTTGCCGGTCAATCCCGGTCTCCCGGGTTTTTTGTATAAATACATTTTGACAGTCTGTAGTCAGGTTCAGGATAGTAAGCAATTTTCAGATTCCCGGTTTTAATTTATATGTTTTTCCGGCTTTTGTAGACATGTCGGTTTTTCTGTCACCATAAACAATTTTCAGCCTGCCGCCTTTCAGAGATTTTATTTTGCATGATTCAAGATTTCCGGCTTTCCATTCCATATCCACTTCAAATCCACCCCTTGCCCTGAGACCTTTAACTTTCCCGTCAGCCCACGCATCGGGAAGTGCAGGAAGAATGCGGATGAGATAATCATCTCCTTCCCTGATATGGCTTTGCAAAAGCATTTCAGCCATCCCGGAAGTTCCTCCGAAATTCCCGTCGATCTGAAAAGGAGGATGTCCGCAGAAAAGATTCTGATAGCTACCTCCGGCACCGGACATGTTGGTACTGTAATTTTCTATCGGACGAAGAAGATCCTTCAACAGTTTGTAAGCGCGGTTTCCGTCATGCAGGCGGGCCCAGAAATTAATTTTCCACGCAAGTGACCAGCCTGTTCCGGCATCGGTTCTGCCTTCAAGGCTTTTCCTTGCAGCATCAGCCAGTTCCGGAGTTTTTTCCGGATCAATCCTGTTACCGGGATGAAGCATATACAAATGTGATACATGCCTGTGTGCCGGTTCCCTTTCCGCAAACTCCTCGCTCCATTCCATCAGGCGGCCGTCAGATCCTATCTTAGGCATTGCAAGGTCTTTCAGGGCAGAATCAATCAATACAAGCAAAGAATCTTCAGCCTCAGGCTTAACAGCCTCAGCCCCTGACCTGACAGCCTCAGCCCCTGACCTGACAACTTCAGTCCCGGACCTGACAACCTGGGCATTAACCTCAGTCTCAAAATTCAGGATTTTCGCTGCACTGAGTACATTTGTAAAAAGCTCATGAATAACTTCCTGATCGTGTGACGGACCCATGCTTATCTGCCCGGCAGAACCATCAGGTGCCACAAATGTGTTTTCCGGCGATGATGCAGGACCGGAAACCAGCTTGCCTGAAAGCGGATCCCTCACCAGCCAGTCCAGATAAAATTTTGCCGAACCGAGCATGACGGGATAAACTCTTTTCAGATAATCAGTATCAAGACAATAGGTATAATGATCCCAAAGATGCTGGCAGAGCCATCCCCCTGCACCTACATGCAAACCCCAGGAGGGATGTTCACCGGGTGCAGTAAAACCCCATATATTCGTTATGGGATGAATACACCATCCGGAGGCCCGGTAATGGATATCAGCCGTTTCCTCACCCGGTCTGACAATGGCTTCAACAAGATCTGTCAATGGGCCGTGACACTCAGGAAGATTGGTGGCATCCGCCGGCCAGTAATTCATCTGGACATTTATATTTGTGTGGTAGTCACAATTCCAGGGTGTCTGGATCTTGTTTGCCCATATTCCCTGGAGGTTGGCCGGGAGAGCCCCTTCCCTCGAGGATGATATAAGAAGATATCTTCCAAACTGAAAATAGAGTTCATGCAGGCGGAGATCATCAGGATTCCTGAGTCTTCTGTCTGTAGGAACAGTGTCTTCTTTAATATCAGACAGCCTGAGGGACATTTTGCCGCTGAGAGCTGAAAAATCCTTTATATGATCCGCAAGAAGGCTTTGATAGGATTTGCCTGACAGGCCCTTCAGTTGTTCCAGGGTTGTTTTCAGGGGATCATCCCCCCTGTATTCAGGATAATCCAGCCTGTAATCAGTTGAAGCTGTCAGTAAAAGGACTACATCATCAGATCCTTCAACTTCAAGTACATTTTTCTGATATGATATTTCCCCGCTCCCGGACACAGCCTTAAGCCTGACCGCATATTGCATTCCATCGCCTCCTTTCCCGTCACTCATCATTCCGGTCATCAGCAGGTTATCTTCCTGTGAAGACACAGTGAAGCGCTCCGGCCTGTTCAGCGTACCTTTAAAACTGACAGATCCCTTTTTATCAGCAGACAAGCGTATCACCAGGGCCCTGCCGGGATAACTGACAAATATTTCTCTTTTAAAGAGAATTCCATCCTGAGTATAGGATATCCTGACAATACCTTTTTCCAGATCCAGCTCACGGCGGTATTTCCCATACGGTGACTTTCTCCCGAATTCAAGCCAGAGATCCCCAAGTGTCTGAAAACAGCCGAACGGAACATTTGCGCCGTTTCCGTGTCCTGAGCCGGCACCCCTGCATACCTGGGTTTCCAGAGTCAGTTCTGTTGCTTCCCTGTATTTTCCGTCAAACAGCAATTGCCTGATCGTATTCAGAGAACCATATGCTTCCGGATTATTGTTGTTATCCGGACTGCCGGACCACAGGCTTTTCTCATTCAGCTGGATCCTTTCCGTATTTACACCGCCAAATATCATTGCCCCGATGAATCCGTTGCCGGCCGGCAATGCCTTAAGCCATTCGGGATCATTCTGCCAGCCGTCTTCAATATCCGGAACTGATGCATCCGCAGGACTGTCATACCATATTCGCAAACAGTCTGATTTTTCCCTGCATGAAAGCGGCATAACAAGAATGATTCCTGCAATTAACAGCCCTGACATATTGATTCTCATGGTAACAAAACGATTCGTGAATAAACGCAATTTTACTTCTGAAAGCGGAACAGGAATCAGAATACTAACAGAAAAACAAAGCAGAGGCTTCCTACAATACGGGACCCACACGTATGGCAACGGCATATTCCGATGACATTGCATCCGAAACAGAAGCCGGTATGCTTATTGTAAATCCCTCTCCTTCCTGTTTCCATCTGAGACTGCCACGCCTGCCAAGCATGCTTGCCCTGGCTCCTTTTGGCGGAACAAATCCGCTGATCCTGACAGATGAGGGCAGCTTTTCATTTTCATCCAGCAGATAAATGATATATGCCGAACCATCTTTGCCCCGGGTGAATCTGAGTTTTCCATCAGTATAGGGAGCAACCGGTCTCGTGTTATATATGGCATTCCCGTTGATACGCAGCCATTCACCTGTTTCCCTGAGTCTGTCATAGGCTTCATCATACCAGGTACCGTCGGGGCCGGGACCTATATTGAGCAACAGGTTTCCACCCTTTGCCACTATGTCGGCAAGCATGTGAATAAGCCTTCGTCCGGGCATCATGCTTGCATTATAGGAAAAGGACCATCCTCCGCCCAGGATTATACATGATTCCCAGGGATAGGCCAGCATCTGATCGGGAACCATATTTTCGGGTGTAAGATAATTCTGGTTCTTTCCGTAAACGGCACGGTCCACCACCAGTGCCCCGGGCTGTTCAGACCTTATCTTGCCCACAAGCTCATCCATTTTTATGTCCTGATTGTATGGATGGCTTTTAATATTCCTCTCTTGCACCCAGCCGCCATCAAACCAGAAAATATCTATTTTTCCGTAATCCGTACTCAACTCCATTAACTGATTATGAGTAAATTCGACATAGTTATTCCACTTGTCCGGATATTTTTCAATGTCATAATTGGGATTCCTGTCGAAAGGCGGAAAGTGTGGCCACCAGTAATCCGGACAATGCCAGTCAGGTTTTGAGAAATATGCCCCAATCCAGAAATCCTCCTTTCTGAACGAATCAAATATTGCCTTTGTAACATCGGCCCTGGGATTTGTATGGAAAGGACAATCCCTGCCTGTTATCTTGTAATCGGTATATTTTGAGTCGAACATGCAGAAACCATCATGGTGCTTTGTTGTGAAAACCACATATTTCATACCGGCATCCTTCGCGGCTTTTGCCCATTTATCAGGATCAAAGCTGACCGGATTGAATGTCTTGCCCAGGTTCTCATATCTGCTTTTATATGCAAAATAATCCTGCACCGTATCCGGAATACACCACGGCTCGTCTTCCGGACAGATGGACCATGACTCCACGATTCCCCACTGGCTGTAAGGTCCCCAGTGCATAAGAAGGCCGAATTTGATATCCTGCCATTCCTCTATACGATTCCGGATTAAGGGGTCCGGATCAGGAACATACCTGTCATCATGCTGGGCTGACATTTTAAGTACAGCCAGGCACATAATCACTAAACAAAGCTTTAAGGTTTTCATCTGTCTGTAGTTTTAATTTAAACGGTCAGATAATCTGTCTGATAACATACCCTTGTATATAAATTCCTTACATGGACGTTTCATTTTACCGGTTTTTGGGTTATGTATCCGGACGGTCCCGTAAGCGGAATTTCATTAATGATGAAGATCAAAGGGTATGAATATTTACTCATGCCTGTCAAGATAATATAAATATTTTTCCCCTGATGGATGTTTTTGAAATTAACAGTCTACGGGATTCCGGCATTTACGTTCCGCAGCCCGGGGAACCATTTGCAGGAAATGATCCTGAGTAGTATATTTACCGTGATAATTTTGAGAAAAGGCATGAAAGAAAAAGATCTTGTATACCGGGGAAAATCAAAAGATGTTTTCAACATTTCAGAAGGACCCCATAAGGGAAAATACAGACTTGTTTTCACTGATAAGGCAACCGGGTATATGGAAAATGGAAAAGCTGTATTTGACCCGGGTTATGATAGCGTTGTGGGCAGCATCCCGGGCAAGGGTGCAGTTGCATGCAGGTTTGCCACATATTTTTTCAGACTGCTGAAAGAAAAAGGTATTGCAACACATTATATAGAGACCATCAGTGACAATGAAATGATCGTTGAGCCTGCACTGCCGCTGGGCATGCCTGTCGAAGCAGCCGGATTCCCGGGCTCGGCCCCGCTCGAAAATCTTGAATTCACCTGGAGGAACAGTGCTACAGGAAGCTTCTGGAGAAGATATCCCTTTGTCAGGCCCTGTAAAAACATCCACAAACTGGTTGAGGCGTGGACAAAAGGTGAAAGCGATACCCTGATCACATTTGAGGCACTCGAAGAAACGGGCGCCATGAACAGGGATGAGATCATCTACAGTATTGAACTCGTAAAGGATATCGCTGAAATCGTTTCCCGGGAATTTGACTCAAAAGGCTTCCATGTACTGGATGGTAAGTTCGAACTGGGCAGGCTCCGGGACGGTGACGGGAAAATAGTACTCATTGATGAAATATCACCTGATGTCCTGCGTGTTTGCAAGGGCTATAGCCCGGACCAGAATGGCGACTGTACCATTATCAGGGAATGTGTCATAACAGGCATTTCCGACGGAAAAAGAACCATAAAAAACAGGAATCAGGTAAAGGCAGCAGATTTTATAAATATTTTTCTATAAAACAACACCGGACATGAAGCATTTAAACCGGATTTTGATCATATTCATATTTATTGCCTTCGCAAAGCCCGGGCTGTGGTCGCAGCAGCCGGAAATTTCATTCGGAAAGGCTGTGCCACTGAAAGATGTCACACCCGGAACATCTTCAAAAAGTATCCCTCTGAAATGGATCAATGTCAACACAGCTGAAGACACATGGTCAAAAAGAAAGAACATCCTGGTATGTACCGGCCATCCTATTGGTGTGATGCGATCGGAAAAGCAATATGAGAATTTTATCCTTCATATCGAATGGAAGCATATGGAGGCGGGTGGCAATTCAGGTGTTTTCGTCTGGTCAGATGCAAAACCGGATGAAAAATCCCGGCTTCCAAACGGCGTTGAAGTCCAGATGCTGGAGCTCGACTGGGTCAGGCTCAATACAAAAGACGGAATTGAACCGCCAATAGCTTATGTTCATGGTGAGCTGTTCGGCGTCGGAGGGGTCACCACAACTCCTGACAATCCCAGGGGTACAAGGAGCAAGTCAGTTGAAAACCGGTGCAAAGGGAAAGGAGAATGGAATTATTATGATGTTGTATGTGTTGATGGTGTCATTAAACTTTCAGTTAACGGTAAATTTGTCAATGGTATAAGTCACTCCACCCGGAGAAAAGGATTTTTGTGCCTTGAATCAGAAGGTGGGGAAATTCATTTCCGAAATATCAGAATAACCGAACTTCCGCCCGGCACTACTTCAGAAGAATAAAACGCACCGGTCCCTCTTCACGTGATTCTGCAGTAATATTGCCACTTAACATTTTTCCTGCTTCCCGGCTTCCTGCTTCCTCTTTTCTGTTGAAACATTTCCTGCCTCCTGCTGTAATATTTCCTTTTTCCTGCTTCCCGCTTTCATATTTCCATTAATCCTGCCATCCGTTAACCCAAACCCGCCAAAGGGCGACTGTGTCTTTTTTGCTGATCACTTTAAGTATAATTTCGGTATGTAAAAAGAAGCTGAGGTTTCAACTATGACATTCAGTAAAATCAATTATTAACAAGCAATTTTAAATTTTAATGCCATGAAAAGAATGATTTTGTTTGCAGTGATTATTTTTTCAGTCAGTATGTTCTCCTACGGAACAAAGCTGACAGGTGAAGGGAAGACCTATACTGCCCTGGGTGATTACAGGGTGGAAGCAATTGACGAGCCCATAGCTTTAAAGGGGGAAAATTGCAAGGCTTATGTCATAAGGTATGAGAATACTCCCATGGAGGTAACAGTTATTGTCTGCAGGGAAAAAACAGGTCAGAAATATCTTGTCCTGTCAGACAGGCTTTCTGTTCAGTATGTAAACAACTCCAGGTATTTCGGGGTTGAGCTGCTTGACAAAGCATTCGGAAAGGAAGGCTATACAACTGACAATTCAGGATTGAACAGACAGGAATACTTCCATCAGAAGATTCTCGGACCGGGACAAATACGGGAAGCAGATGCAACCAGGATGATTGCTGCTTTTTTCCCTGCTCTTCTCAACAATATGATTGCTGTAAAAAAGTAGCTTCTGCTACAGACTCTCCTGAGCAGGGTGTCAGCAGGTTTTGAATCAAGGGGCCGGAAAAGGCCTCTTGTTATTTTTACAAATAATGTTTTGCCTCATGCAGCAAACATTAATAATCACTGTCTTTAAAACAGAACAAACAGTAAGAGTTTACATTTTAAATACTGAGCCATGAAAAGAATGATTTTATTTACAGTGATTATTTTATCAGTCAGCACATTTTCCTTCGCCACAACAAAGGTGATAGCAGAAGGAAAAACCCACTCGTCTCTGGGTGACTACAAGGTAGTATCCACAGACAATCCCGTACCTTTAAAGGGAGAAAACTGCAAGGCTTATGTCATAAGGTATGAAAATACTCCCATGGAGGTAACAGTTATTGTCTGCAGGGAAAAGACAGGTCAGAAATACCTTGTCCTGTCAGACCGGCTCTCTGTTCAGTATGTAAACAACTCCAGGTATTTCGGGGTTGAGTTGCTTGACAGGTCCTTCGGGAAGGAAGGCTACATAACTGACATTTCAGAAATAAACAGAAAGGAATACTTCCATCAGAAGGTTCTGGGGCCGGGACAAATGAGTGAAGTGGATGCAGCCATGACTATTGCTGCATTTTTCCCCTTCCTTCTCAGGCCGGATGAAAACATGACTGCTGAAAATCAGTAAACATTTCACCGGGCGCTTCAGCCGGGTTTTAGGTTTTGACCAGAGGGGCCTGCACGGCCCCTTTTTTTTCAGTTTATAAGGATTGTTCCGCAGCAGAGCTGTAGAGCAGCAGAGCTGTAGAGCAGCAGAGCTGCAGTGGACAGCAGAGCTGCAATGGGCAGCAAAAGGCTGCAAACAGCAGTGGGCTTCACCCCCTGAAACGTGACATCTGTGCAAGGAACAGGTCCTTGCGGTTTCTGGAAACAGGGATCTGCGAACTGTCCTGCATTTCGATATACCCACCCTCCTTCCGGATATATTTCCGCACATATTTCAGGTTTATCAGATGAGAATTGTGTGGCCGGAAAAAGCTGCGTCCGTCAAGAATATCCTGGAATTCCTTGAGGTTTTTTGATACAAGTATTTTCCTGTTGCCCGCAAGAAAAAACCAGGAATAACTACGATCAGCTTCTATACGGATTATATCTTTCGGATTCAGGTACTCCATTCCATCAGAAGTCGGTATGGCCAGCCGCGATGGAGAGGCTGACTTAAGATTCTCCATAAGCACTTTGATATTTTCACGGCTTCCCGGTTTTTTCCCCAGGCGTTTTTCCACAATCCTCTTTACGGATTCGATAAATTCCTTGATGTTTATAGGCTTGAGGATATAGTCGACGGCACTGAACTTTATCGCCTTTATTGCATAATGATTGAATGCCGTTATAAAAACCACATCAAAATCCTTACCGGGGAAATGGGTCAGCAGATCGAAGGCAGTACCATTGGGCATTTCGACATCCAGGAAAATCAGGTCCGGCTTATTGTCTTTAACAGTCCTGATTCCCTCCGATACATCAAAGGCTTTTCCTGCAATCTCCAGCTCAGGGCAGTATTCCGTGATGAGCGAAGCAATGAAATCAACTGAATTCGGCTCATCATCAATAATTATCGTTTTTAATTTCCTTGTCATACCATGATGGGAATTTCGATCTCAACACGGGTACCTTCAGATTGTCCCCTGTCATTTTTCAGATCGGTGAAAGTTGTATGCAGACTGGTACCATACAAGGAATTGATAAGATCAAGCCTTGAGGATACAATACGGGTTCCCAGGGAATCATGACTGTCATTTTTCATTTTCCTTATTTTCTGCGCAGCCTTCCTCCCTATTCCATTATCCTGAACGATGCAGGTTATATGATCCTTATCCAGCTTCATGTCAATTGTAACAAGACCAAAATTTTCCGCCGGCATCAGTCCGTGACATATTGAGTTTTCAACATATGGCTGAATAAGCATTGCAGGAATCCTGTACAGCAGGGGGTCAATTTCTTCATCAACGTTGATCTGATAGCTGAATTTATTTTTAAACCTCAGTTTTTCAAGATCAAGGTATAATGTAAGTGCCTCAAGTTCATCACGGAGAGGAATATATGTTTTACCGGAGTTATCCAGTATCTTTCGCATAAGACATGAAAACATTGTAAGATATGTGTTTGCTTCAAGCTTATCATGCCTGTACATATAATACTGTATCGAGTTCAGGGTATTGAAAATAAAATGAGGATTCATCTGCTGTCTCAGATTGGCCTGTGTAAGTTCTGAAATTTTATGATTCATCTCACTCATCCGGTGTTTGTTTCCAAGCTTGATACTCCGGAATATAAGCCAGCCTATTATCAGACCGAGAAAAACCAGGCCTGCAAAACCGATATTCAGGATCCTGTTATTTTTCAGCCTGAGGGAGAGCAGGGCCAGTTCCTTGTTATGCGTATCTGCCTCATACCGTATTCTTGCATCCGTTATATCCCGGTTGGCTTCTGATTTAATCCATTCATCGCTGTATTCCTTGAATCTCACATATGCAGTATAAGCTTTTACCGTATCTCCCGACTTCAGGTAGATATTACTCATATCCATATATATCCATTGTAGATCAAAAAAATCATTCACCTGCCTGGCCTGATCTATTGCCTTCTGGTAATGCTCAATGGCTGTTTCGTAATCATTCAGGTCGCGGTATATGGTTCCTATGTTGCCAAGCGAATTGGAGGCATGGGAAAACAATTTTGCCGGAAGACTGTAAGTGAGTGATCTGTGGTAATAATACAGGGAAGAGTCATACATTTTTTCCAGGTAAAAATTCCAGCCGGCATTTAGCAGTGACAATGAAGCGGCAGAAGAATCATTTTCCCTTTTTGCCAGTTTATAAGCAAGCATAAGCAGCGAATCTGCCTTCCCGAAGTCACGCCCGGGAAAAGAGGCAGAGTCTCCGCAAAAGGATGTACCAAGATGATAATAGCCTTCCCCTTCAAAGCCGGGATCATCTTCAGCAATTCCCGCCTCTGTCATCAGGCGCAGGCTTTGTCTGTATTCGGAAAAATCCCCGATGGTTTTATAGACAGTCATCATTCCATGATATCCCCGGGTTGCAACACCTTTCAGCCCTGCCTTTTCTGCCAGCTGAACAGCCTTTCTGTAATGATCAATACTTTCCTGCAGATAACCTGTCCGGTGATAACATTTGCCGAGGAACAACAGTGCCCTGGCCTGAACATCATACTCCCCGGCCTCCGCTGATTTTTTCTCAGCCACCATGGCCTCTTCCTTTGAAATGCAGAAATCGCCTTTCTCATATTTATATTCTGCCCTGAGAAGATACAGCACCGGAGGAAGATCTGTTCTGCTTCTTTCACAAAGCATTGTTGCCGAATCTATATATGCTGCAGTCACTTCCGGATCAGGGAGCATCCCGTTTCTCTCCTCCAGCGACATGAATCCCTTTCTGATAAACTTGTTTATCCTTGCCGTATCTGCAGACAATACAGAACTTCTTACCATCACCCTCAACCCGTATTTCAACTTTGTTCCATGAAGTACGGGAGCAGCACTCACAATGAGGCATACCAGAATCAGTACCCGCTTTATCACTTTCATACTCAGGCCCCCGGTTAATAAACATTATGTAAAATTACTAATAAGTATAGTCCCGTGGAAATATCTTTTTTTTGAAACCGGTCAGCTGTAAAATGTAAAAATTCCTGTAAAACTATTAAACCATCAAGCTGATAAAATGTTTAAGTTTCCCGATTGCGGATATGAACTTACAAATAGCAGATTTCTGTCAAAATTGTCCGCCTGCAATGAATCATACCGTTAACAAATTCAGGATATGATACCGGCATATCGCTTTTTAAGTTATTTTTGAGTATTTAATTTTGTTTGCCAGCCATTTTGGATACTGCTATTACCATCATTGGTGCAGGAGTAATAGGTCTTGCCATTGGAGAAAAGATTTCAGAAAGCTTCAGCAATGTTTTTATAATTGAGAAACATCCGGCTTTTGGCCGGGAAACCAGCAGCCGTAACTCTGAGGTGGTCCATGCAGGGATTTATTATCCCCCCGGAAGTCTGAAAGCCGTCTTGTGTGTTAAAGGCAGGAAACTTCTCTATGAATATTGCATTAAACATGACATCCCGTACAATAAGTGCGGAAAACTGATTGTTGCCACAAAGCAGGAAGAAATATCAATAATAAAAGACATTAAAGAAACCGCCAGGGACAATGGCGTTGATCTTGAAATACTTGAAAAGGACCATGTACGCGCCCTGGAACCCGCGGTTTTTGCACTGAAAGCCCTCTGTTCACCAGAAACGGGTATTGTTGATACACATTCCCTGATGAAGAGTTTTGAAACCCGCATAGTACATAATGGCGGACAGATAGTCTATGGAAGTGAAGTGACGGGAATAAGGAAGCTTGACAAAGGTTATGAAATACAACTTATGGATGCTGACGGACAGGAATTCTGTTTTTCAACAGGAATTGTAATAAATTCCGCAGGTCTTTATGCCGACAGGATTGCTGCCATGGCCGGTATTAATGATGAAAAGCTTTCAATTCATTTTTGCAAAGGTGAATATTTCAGGCTTAATCCTCCAAAAAACAGACTTATCAGCAGACTCATCTATCCGGTTCCCTGTCATAATCTTGAAGGTATAGGCATTCATGCAACCATTGATCTGGCCGGGGGTGTAAAGCTGGGACCGGATGTAAACTATCTTGACTCAAACATACAGGATTACCATGTTGATGTTTCAAAGCAGGAAGTTTTCTGGAGATCTGCAAAAAAATTCCTCCCTTTTCTGTCTCAGGATGATATCTCCCCTGAGCTGGCAGGAATCAGGCCCAAAATACAGAAAAAAGGAGATCCTGTAAAGGATTTCTATATTATGGAGGAGAGTGCAAGAGGATTAAAGGGATTTGTTAATCTTATCGGAATGGAATCTCCGGGACTGACATCCTGTCTTTCCATTGCAAATTATATCCTTGAACTTGTTATTAATATTGAATAAAACACTTACTTTTACCTAATTTTTCCAGCACAGAAACAAAAGGAGGTTGAAATGAAATCACAGAGCAAATACAAATTTCCGGCTTTCGCCATATTATTGATCCTGATACCCTTTATACTGACAGGACAGAGCAATAAACCGGGTGAGGAATATGTTCCCGAAGTTGGTCAGCAGGGAAAGGACGTGGTATGGGTTCCCACACCACAGGAACTTGTTGATACAATGCTTGCAATAGCAAAAGTTACTCCTTCGGATTATGTCATAGACCTCGGTTCAGGAGATGGCCGCACAGTTATATCCGCAGCCAAAAGAGGTGCAAGAGCTCTTGGAATCGAATATAATCCCGACATGGTAAGCCTTTCAAAAAGGAATGCTGCCAGGGAAGGCGTCAGTGGGAAAACAGAATTCATTGAAGCTGACCTGTATGACACCGATCTGTCAAGGGCCACCGTTATTACCATGTTCCTTCTTCCCGAAATCAATCTCAAACTGAGACCAAGGCTCCTGGAGCTCAGGCCTGGTACAAGGATTGTCTCAAACACATTTACAATGGGAGAATGGGAGGCTGATGTGCACGTCACAACCGAAGACAACAGGAACAGCTGAAACACGGCACTCCTATGGATCGTTCCGGCAAAATTTGATGGCACATGGAAACAGGGTACGGATGAACTTATCCTCAGCCAGGAGTATCAGATGGTACATGGCAGGCTCAGGCAGGGTGAAAAAACTATCACGATCAACGGCGGAAGACTGAACGGTAATGAAATAACATTCAGGGCAGGTGATTATTTATATACCGGCTCCATTAACGGCAACAGGATGTCGGGCAAGGTTTCGGATTCTGTTCTCGGCAATACAGGGAACTGGGCTGCAACCCGCTAGGCACCGGACCTGAACCGGTACTGCAGGCTGTTCCCTAAGCCCGGTCTTAGGAATGTTTCTCCGGCGCGACATCGGGAACCCGGGCAGGCTGATTATTAATTATTGTTTCAGGCGCCCTTTCAACAGTTTCTGCAGTCCGGTCATTTCATCCCTGAACCGGGCAGCTTCAACAAAATCAAGCCCTGAAGCGGCTTTCTCCATTTTCTTTCTTGTGGTTTCAATAGCTTTCTCAAGAGCTTCGCGGTTCATATACTTTATAACCGGATCAGCTGCAATATCCATATGTCCGGGTTCAACATAGGCTTTTACCGCCACACCCTTTTTACTGAGCCCTGCAAGAATGGTACCGGTTTTTCTGACAACCTGGGCAGGTGTTATACCCATTTCAGCATTGTATTTCAACTGTTTTTCCCGCCTGCGCTTTGTTTCATTGATCGTCATCTGCATACTGTTGGTGACAGTATCGGCATACATAATTACTTTGCCGTTAAGGTTACGGGCAGCCCTTCCGGCTGTCTGGGTAAGAGATCTGGCTGATCTCAGGAAACCTTCCTTGTCGGCATCAAGTATGGCTACCAGTGATACTTCAGGAAGATCCAGTCCTTCACGGAGAAGATTTACCCCAACCAGTACGTCAAACTCCCCTTCCCTTAACCCTTCCATTATCTCTATACGCTCAATAGTATCTATGTCCGAATGAATATATCTGCTTTTAATATCAAACTTAATGAAATAGGCATTCAGTTCTTCAGCCATTCGCTTGGTTATGGTAGTAACAAGGGTTCTTTCGCCGTTCAGGGTTCTCTCTCTTATTTCATCCATAAGGTGATCTATCTGGTTCAGTGTCGGCCTCACCTCCACCGGCGGATCAAGCAGCCCGGTAGGCCTCAGGACCTGATCAACAAACACTCCTTCACTCTTTTCAAGTTCATAGTCTGCCGGCGTTGCACTCACATAAATCACCTGGCCGGTGAGAGACTCAAACTCCTCAATGCGCAAGGGCCTGTTATCCAGGGCCGCAGGAAGCCTGAATCCATATTCAACCAGAGTCTGTTTCCGTGAATGATCTCCGCCGTACATACCCCTTATCTGTGGGATGCTCACATGGCTTTCATCAATAACCGTAATAAAGTCGCGGGGAAAATAATCAAGCAGACAAAATGGTCTTGTTCCGGCGGGACGACCGTCAAAATAACGGGAATAATTTTCTATCCCGCTGCAATAACCAAGTTCCTTTATCATTTCAAGATCATATGACACTCTCTGCTCAAGCCTTTTTGCTTCCTCTTTCTTCCCGATATCATTGAAATATATCACCTGTTTAACCAGATCATCCTGTATTTTTCCTATTGCCTGATTTATTCTTTCACGGGTCGTGACAAATATATTGGCAGGATAAATGATATATTCATCCAGTCTGTCTATAATATCTCCCTCCAGGGGATCGAAAGTATAAATCTCTTCAACCTGATCGCCAAAGAATATCACGCGTACCGCAATATCGGCATATGCTGGAAAAATATCCACGGTATCTCCCCTCACCCTGAACGTACCATGCCTGAATTCAAGCTCATTACGGGAATACAGGCTGTCAACCAGTTTTCTGAGAAACTGGTTGCGTCCGGTTTTTTTGCCGCTTGTAACATATATGGTATTGGAATGATAATCATCCGGATTGCCGATTCCGTAAAGACAGGAAACAGAAGAGACGACCAGTACATCCTTTCTTCCCGACAAAAGAGAAGATGTTGTGCTTAGCCTCAGCTTTTCAATGTCTTCATTTATCGAAAGATCCTTTTCTATATATGTATCGGTAACGGGGAGATATGCTTCCGGCTGATAGTAATCATAATATGAAACAAAATATTCAACCCGGTTTTCCGGGAAAAACTGTCTGAACTCACCATACAGCTGTGCTGCAAGGGTTTTATTATGACTAAGTACCAGAACCGGCCGCTGTACTTTTTCTATTACATTTGCTATTGTAAAAGTCTTGCCTGAACCGGTCACGCCAAGCAGAGTCTGATACGGAACACCCTTTTCCAGTCCTTCGGCAAGCTGTCTGATTGCTTCGGGCTGATCGCCTGTGGGAACAAAATCCGATACTAACTTGAATTTCATTGTTTACCAATAGCTGCCTGTTCTCGTCTTAAAAGGCAAAATTAAAAATAATTCCGGGTATGACCGGGTTTATATTATGTCCCGCAGAAATCTTTCACGGCAATATTGTTATTGTGCCACTCATAAAAAAAGGCGCTTCTGCAGCGCCTTTTCTGTCCGGAAATATCCGGTATACTAACCTAAATAACCCTTCAGAAGTTTACTGCGCGATGTATGCCTCAGCCTGCGGATCGCTTTTTCTTTTATCTGTCTCACCCTTTCCCGGGTAAGACCGAATTTTTCCCCTATTTCCTCTAGTGTCATCTCCTGGCATCCTATGCCGAAAAAGTATCTGATAATATCCCTTTCCCGTTCAGTAAGTGTGGCAAGGGCACGGTATATCTCCCTTGACAATGACTCATCCATCAGCAGCTTGTCAGCAACCGGTGAATCAATATTCGTCAGGACATCCAGAAGACTGTTGTCTTCACCTTCAATAAAGGGAGCATCAACGGAGATATGTCTCCCTGATACTTTCAGGGTATCAGTGACTTTTTCCTTGGGAAGTTCAAGTACTTCGGCAAGTTCTTCTGGAGTCGGAGCACGTTCATTCTCCTGTTCAAATCTCGAAAAAGCCTTATTGATCTTGTTCAACGATCCTACCTGGTTGAGGGGAAGCCTTACAATTCTGGACTGTTCTGCCAGGGCCTGCAATATTGATTGCCTGATCCACCACACAGCATAGGATATAAACTTGAATCCCCTCGTCTCATCAAATTTCTCC
>JAAYKX010000169.1 GCA_012522155.1 Bacteroidales bacterium | reverse complement strand
TGAAGGAGATCATGCCATCTTTGCCGATGAACTGATACAGAGCTGTAATATTGTTCACGGAGTGCTTCACAACACTCTCTACGGCATGCCCGACCTGACTGCAAACAAAAAAGTGATTGAGAGAAAAAATGAACTAAAATCCGAAGCCGGGGTTTTACTTGAGGAGTTGTACAACAGGGGAAAGAATCAAAGCAAAGATCCCTGGTCAGATCCTGTGGTCATTTCAGATGCTGTCCGGGACGGTCTTCTGGACACGCCGCATTTTCAGGGGAATCCTCACCTTTACGGTAAAATCATCACAAGGCTCATTGACGGAGCATGGCATGCAACAGACAGGGGAACAGGAGAAAAGATCTCTGAATGGGAAAGGATCAAACAACTGGCCGGGAAATGATCGAAACGCCGGCCCGCAAAACTCCGGCCGGGAAATGATCGAAACAAAGAGATCAGTCGGGGCGATAAGACAACAAGACCAAAGTGGTCAAACGGGTAAAAAGTCAGGCCCGGCAAACGAAACAGACAAAACAGTTAAAAAAAACCAAAATCAAAAAAGCAGATATATATGGCGGGAATAGCAGGAATTGCATCAGATAATGCATCGGAAGAAGTACTTGAAATGCTTTGTACCATACGTCACAGGGGAAAAACTCGTATCTCCGTATTTGAAAAGGAAGGCACTACGGCCGGAATAATCTGGAACGAACCGGAAGACGATTCCGTCAGGGAATTTCTTGATGCGGGCGAAGCAGGCTATTATAACAGTCCGGGCAATTATGCAATAGTAAAACCGGATAACGGAAGTTTTACCATGACAAGGGATGAGCTTGGCTCGGCTCCGCTGTATTATGGCAGTGACAATGACGGCAATATTTGTTTCGCATCGGAGATCAAGGCGCTTCTTCCCATAACCAGCAATATTATTGAATTATCTCCCGGACATGTTTATGAAGATGATGAAGTGCGCTCATATTTTGGTATCCGGTCGGGAAGGAAGACTGAAAAGACTCCGGACAAGATTGCTTCAGAGCTCAACAGATTACTTGACAGGGCGGTTGCGGACTGTCTTAGCGGCGACGATACAGGATCCTTCCTTTCAGGCGGACTGGATTCGAGTGCCATATGTGCCCTGGCAAGCAGGCATATGAAAAAGCTCCGTACTTTTGCAGCCGGTCTGAAAGGGGCTCCGGATCTGGAACATGCCCGGGAAATGGCCGGATACCTCGGATCCGAGCATCATGAAATGATAATTACCCCTGAAAAACTGACGGCAGTACTGCCGGAGGTCATTTACCACCTGGAATCCTTTGATGCACTTCTGGTCAGATCATCCCTTACAAATTATCTTGTAGCCTGTCTGGCATCAGAACATGTTTCTGATGTTTTTACAGGTGAAGGGGGAGATGAGTTGTTTGCAGGTTACGGGTATTTGAAATCGATTCCATCGGAACGTCTTGAGGATGAGCTTTTAAGAATAACAGGCACAATGCATAATACGGCTCTTCAGAGAGTTGACAGGAGTGCTTCCGCCCATGGCCTGACCCCTCACCTTATCTTTACCAATCCTGAAGTTGTTAAATTTGCTTTTTCAATACCTGTCGAATATAAAATTCACGGAACAACCGAAAAGTGGATTCTTCGTAAAGCCATGAAAGGGCTGCTTCCGGAAAAGATACGCTGCAGGCCGAAAGTAAAATTCTGGGAAGGAGCCGGTGTAAAGGAACTGATAGCTGATTATGCAGAACAAAATATCAGTGACAGGGATTACCGGGCAGAACGGGATCTTAAAAACGGAATAATCCTCGGTTCAAAGGAGGAACTTCTGTATTACAGAGTATTCCGTGAGCATTTTGGTTCAGACATTAATCTCTCGTTTGTGGGAAGGACCATTACACACTGAGCTTATGTTATTTCCTTCTGATTATGTGAGCTGACAAAGAGGATGGTCCCGGTTTCTTCATAGCCGTCCAGGAAAGTTTCCCCCATACGTTTCAGTATCTGGGTATTGAAACCTATCATCGTGAGGGCAGCCGAAGCTGATTTTTTATTTATGATGTTCTTGAGAGTCATTCCGGGTTCTTCCTGTACTATTTCAATATTTTTTTCGGTGATGGGTAATCTGCCGGACCTGACAAGATCAGTCAGATTATGCCTGGCTTCTTCCTCTTCTCCGTTTTTGCAGGTCCCGAACAGTTTGATATTGGATCTCTTCCAGTCGGGATGTCCTGAAATAATAAAACTGAGCAGGATGAGAAGGTTTGAATTATCGGGATAATGGATATCTATCCAGACATGTATCCCGTTTCTGAAGATCATTTCCTTTCTGCTGGATGCCAGGAGACAAATATCAAAGTCACCCGCTGCAATCAGTCCCGTGTTTTCAATAATCTCCTTCAGGTTTTCCGGGTTTTCCTTGTCATATTCAAAAATAACCATGTTGTTTTCCATGCCTGATATGCCGGGTACCTGAATAGCCTGGGCCAGGGCCGAGGTATATGAAGGAGAAATAAGTGTATCGACAAACACATGATTATCGGTTGTGTCATAAATCTCTATAAGTCTTGAAAGCTCTTCCGCAGCTTTCCGGGCGGTTGCCCTGGAATAATATCCGTCTATCCTGTGAAGGTAAGTGCCGAATCCGTAGCGGTAGGATATCCAGTTAAGGAGATGAAATGCCCGGGCCCTGACAAAGGAGTCTTTGGAGATGCAGATGGCGCTCGGTCTCCATTCCTTTACTTTTTTCTGGCTTCCCGACCTCTGCAGATATACCTGGATATTCCTGTTGATCTGAAACAATGCATTTGCAAACAATGATTCAAGGCCATCCCTCTCACGGTGATAAGCCCTGATGTAGAAATAGATGACTGTCATCAGAAAAAGAGAGCCGAAAGCATAGGGTGCATTTATTTTGAACATCACCCATACAGCTATGAGGAATCCGCCCAGTGAGAGGTACCATCGTGATTTGAAGGAAGGGCGGTATGAGGGCGATGATCCGAAATGGTTAAGGAATGAAATAAGACAGAGTGAACCGTAGGTGACAAGGAAGAACATTGAAATGATCTGTGCCACGGCATTGACATTACCCAGCGCGACAAAGACAAAGGCATTAATGATTGTTACAAGGGTTGCGTTTGCCGGTTCGCCATCTGATTTTCTGCCATGTGAAAGCCATCTGTTGAGCCTTTTCGAAGGGAAGGACGAATCCAGTGCCAGT
>JAAYKX010000168.1 GCA_012522155.1 Bacteroidales bacterium | reverse complement strand
TCTGAATCCCGTTTCTTCATATGGATGGTGTTCTGAATCCCGTTTCTTCATATGGATGGTGTTCTGAATCCCGTTTCTTCATATGGATGCTGTCCTGAATCCCGTTTTTTCATACGGATATTGTTTTGAATTCTGTTCCGTTATTAAGGTTTTCCATAAGGTTCAGCATCTTTTCGGTAGCTTTGATTGCCGACTCTGTCTGGTCCACATCCAGTCCTTTTGTACGGAACTCCTTTTCCTGGTGCTTCCAGCTTATTATGGTTTCAACAAGTGCATCCGTTTTCCCTCCGGGTGGTATTGAAACCTGGTAGTCTGTCAGTACGGGCAGTTCCTTTCCCACTTTTTGATAAATCAGTCTTACAGCATTCATGAAAGCGTCATACTGTCCGTCGCCGGATGATGTGCCTTCATGGACCTGACCGTCAATTTCCATTTTTACGGAAGCAAAAGGCTTCAGTCCGTAGCTGAGGGACAGGGCATAGTTTCTGATGAATATCCTGTATGTTATCTGTTCTGTTCCCAGGATGTCGGATATTATGAAAGGAAGATCCTCTGTTGTTACACTTTCTTTCTTATCACCCAGTTCAATGACCCTCCGGGTTATTTTATCGATTGATTCGGCACTGAGAGCGAGCCCGAACTCTTCCAGATTCTTTTTTATTGTTGCCTTGCCCGACTGTTTGCCCAGGGCATATTTTCTTTTTCTTCCGAATCTCTCGGGGAGAAGGTTGTTGAAATAGAGATTGTCCTTGCTGTCTCCGTCGGCATGTACACCTGATGTCTGGGTAAACACGTTTTCCCCGACGACCGGTTTGTTGGGCGGTACCCTTATTCCACTGAATGTCTCAACAATACGGCTTGCCTTTGTTATTTCCATTTCATTTATTCCCGTTTTCGTCCCGAGCTGGTCGTGCAGTATTCCGATAACGCTTGACAGGGGTGCATTTCCCGCCCTTTCGCCCATTCCGTTAATGGTGGTGTGAACTCCCTTGATACCGGCTTTTACGGCAGAAAAAATATTTGCCACTGCCAGGTCATAATCGTTATGCGGATGAAAATCAAAATGTATCGAGGGATAGGTGTCAACCATCTTTTTACAGAATGAATAAGTCTGGTCAGGATTCAGTATCCCCAGTGTATCGGGAAGCATTATCCTTTTGACGGGTTCATCCCTGAGTGAATCTATCATGAAAAAAACATAGTCTTCCGAATGGATCATCCCGTTGGACCAGTCTTCCAGGTAAATATTTATATCCATTCCCGAATCAACAGTTTTTCTGATGATATCCCTGATTTCAGCTGCGTGTGTCTCAGGTGTTTTCCTCAGCTGCTTCTCAAGATGCCTCAGTGAACCTTTGCAAAGAAGGTTAATGACCCTGGCTCCCGCATCCCGTATCCAGTTAAGGGATGTTTCGCCATCGATAAATCCGAGCACTTCAACTTTCCTGTGAAAGTCATGTCTTGCAGCCCATTCGGTTATCTGCCTGATGGCTTCAAATTCCCCCTTTGAGACACGGGCTGAAGCGACCTCGATACGGTCTATCCTGAGATCTTTCAGAAGAAATTTTGCAAGATGAAGTTTTTCGAAAGGTGAATAAGAAACACCCTGGGTCTGTTCGCCGTCCCTGAGGGTGGTATCCATTATTTCTATTCTCATTTCCCAAGTGTTTTTCGTAACTCATAGGCTTTGATCGCATCCTGTATGCTTAACAGGTAGTCAATATCGTCCAGCCCGTTGAGCAGACATTCTTTTTTATACTTGTTGATTTCAAAGCTGACACTTTCTCCGTCAGGTAAAACTGTGAACAGCTGTTTTTCGAGATCGATCCTTACCGTGACGGAAGGGTCATTTTTTATTGTTTTCAGAAGGTTCTGCAGATAATCCTCTTTTACGACCACCGGCAGGATTCCGTTGTTCAGACAGTTGTTACGGAATATGTCTGCAAAGAAGCTTGATACCACTGCCCGGAACCCATAGCCTGCTATTGCCCATACGGCATGTTCGCGGCTTGATCCGCTTCCGAAATTTTTTCCGCTTACCAGTACCTGGCCGGAATACCGTGGGTCATTAAAGACACAGCCTTCAATTTTGTTTCCTGACTTGTCAAACCTCCAGTCGCGGAAAAGGTATTCGCCAAAACCTTCCCTTGAGGTGAGACTAAGGAATCGTGCGGGAATAATCTGATCGGTATCAATGTTTTCGAGAGGCAGGGGTATGCAGGTCGATTCAAGAATATTAAATTTCTCTTTTGACATGGCAATTATTGTATTATTGGTATTTTGTTTGGTTTAAAGGTTTCCATAATTTATTGAATCCGGTATTTTAAAGGCTTTCCTGTTTCAATGGTTCCAGTATTTCAAAAGGACCGGTATTTTCATGATTCCGTCAACTTCCCCGGTTATATCAATTCCCCGGGATCTGTTATTTTTCCTGTTGCCCCAGCTGTGCTGAACCGGGAGTTTCTACTTTACATCAATTCCCCGGTTACATTAATTCCCCGGGGTCGGTTATTTTTCCTGTTACAGCAGCGGCTGCCGCAGTAAGTGGACTTGCAAGCAATGTTCTTGCTCCCGGTCCCTGTCTTCCTTCAAAGTTTCTGTTGGATGTTGACACGGCATATTTTCCCGGAGGAATCTTGTCTTCATTCATTGCCAGGCAGGATGAGCAGCCCGGTTGTCTTAAAGAGAATCCCGCCTCTTCAAGAACAGCTGCCAGTCCTTCATCAATTGCTTGTTTTTCAACTTTTTTAGAGCCGGGGACGATGAGTGCGGTGACCCCCGGAGCCTTTTTCCTTCCTTTTACAAAAGCGGCAAAAGTCCTGAGGTCTTCTATTCTTCCATTGGTACAGCTGCCCAAAAACACGTAGTCGACAGGCTGTCCTGCCAGCTTCATTCCGGGAGTGAATCCCATATAGTTGAGTGATTTGATGAATGAAGTCCTTGTTTCATCACCGATATCCTCAAGGGCAGGTATTGTTTCGTCGATGGCAATTCCCATTCCCGGATTTGTACCGTATGTTATCATAGGTTTTATTTTTCCGGCATCGAAAGTGAATTCGCGGTCAAACACGGCATCCGGATCAGTTTTCAGCTGTGCCCACTTTCCGAGATGTGTATGGAAATCGGGATCCTGAGCCAGTGATGGTATCTGTCTGAGATATTCAAAAGTGGTCTCATCGGGAGCAATCAGTCCGCCTCTGGCTCCCATTTCAATACTCATGTTGCATACTGTCATTCTGCCTTCCATGCTGAGGGCTGTGATGGCAGGACCGGCATATTCCACAAAATATGCGGTGGCACCGCTTGTTGACAACTGTGATATGATGTACAGTATAAGATCTTTTGCGCTGACACCCTTGCCTAATTTTCCTTCGACATGTATCTTCATTTTCCGGGGTTTGGGCTGCAGGATGCACTGTGTGGCCAGTACCATTTCCACTTCACTTGTACCTATCCCGAATGCAACTGTTCCAAAGGCCCCGTGGGTGGATGTATGACTGTCGCCGCACACTATTGTCATCCCCGGGAGGGTAAATCCCAGTTCGGGACCAATGACATGCACAATACCGTTATGCGGGTCATTAAGACCATAGCATGTTATTCCGAATTCATTGCAGTTTCTGGTGAGGGTCTCGACCTGTTTGCGCGAGAGCTTATCCCTGATGGGCAGATCCTGGTCCTGTGTGGGTATATTATGGTCGGCAGTTGCCAGGGTCATGGAAGGGCGGAACACATTTATCCCCCTGGCTCTCAGTCCGTCAAATGCCTGTGGACTGGTAACCTCATGAATGAAATGCTGGTCGATATACAGTACATCCGGTCCTCCTTCAATGGTTTTGACAACATGGCTGTCCCATATCTTGTCGAAAAGTGTTTCTGGTTTCATCATTATTATATATAAGCAGTATGTTTTCTCCCGGCATCCCTTGTGGCCGGTCATATTGCCGGCCATTCAGGGAGCGGAGGCCTACTTGATTTTTGTTATGGCATCTATAAATGCTTCCACTGAAGCACTTACTATATCGGTACTTGTGCCGAACCCGTAGTAAATTTTTTCTTCGTGTTCAAGCTGCACATGTACTTTTCCAAGGTCGTCACTGCCTTTGGTGATTGCCTGTATAAGGAATTCCTCCAGGTGAACGGTTTTGGAAATAAGTTGTTTGACTGCAGTGAATGCAGCATCGACCGGACCGTTACCCGTTGATGTGGCTGTATGGACTTCCCCGTTGATGTTAAGACCCACTGTGGCTACCGGAATTGCCGATTTGCCGCAGGTAACCTGCAGGTGTTCCAGTTTAATGGACTTGTCTCCCTGGAAAACCTGTCCGGTCAATATCCTGATATCCTCATCATTGATTTCCTTTTTCTTGTCGGCAAGAAGAAGGAAGCGGTGATAGATATCATCAAGTTCCTCCTTGCCGTATGTGAATCCGAGCATCTCCAGGCGGTGGTTCAGTGCAGCCCTTCCGCTGCGGGCGGTAAGAATGATGGATGACTCCCTCACGCCCACGGAAACCGGGTCAATAATTTCATAATTCTCACGCTTTTTCAGCACACCGTCCTGATGGATTCCCGAGGAATGTGCAAAGGCATTTCTTCCCACTATGGCTTTGTTTGCCTGAACGGGCATGCTCATCAGGTTTGACACCAGGCGGCTGGTGTTGTAAATAAGGGTGGAATTGATATTGGTTTCCAGATTAAGATCATGATGGCTCTTGATTATCATTGCCACTTCTTCAAGGGAAGTGTTTCCGGCTCTTTCCCCTATGCCGTTTATGGTAACCTCAACCTGTCTGGCCCCGTTGATGACGCCCATTATGGTGTTTGCCGTAGCCATTCCAAGGTCATTATGACAATGAGTGGATATGACCACCTTGTCTATGTTCCTGACATTTTCTTTCAGATACCTGATCTTGCTTCCGTATTCCAGGGGAAGGCAATAGCCGGTGGTGTCGGGAATATTTACCACTGTTGCCCCGGCTTCGATAACGGCTTCTATGACTTTTGCAAGAAACTCATTTTCACTCCGGCCCGCATCTTCAGCATAGAATTCGACATCTTCAACGAACTTTTTTGCGTATTTCACGGCATCGGCGGCTCTTTTGAGTATCTCTTCGGGAGTTGTCTTGATCTTGTAACGGATATGATAATCAGAAACTCCTATTCCGGTATGTATCCTTTTCTTTTTTGCATACTGAAGGGATTCTGCTGCCACTTCAATATCTTTTTTCACTGCCCTGGTAAGGGCACATATTACCGGATTGGATACTGCTTTCGATATTTCTACCACCGAATTGAAATCTCCGGGACTGGAAATCGGAAAGCCGGCTTCAAGCACATCAACCCCGAGTTCCTCGAGGGCTTTGGCAACCTGGATTTTCTCAATGGTATTCAGCTGGCAACCCGGTACCTGCTCCCCGTCTCTCAGGGTCGTGTCAAAAATG
>JAAYKX010000167.1 GCA_012522155.1 Bacteroidales bacterium | reverse complement strand
GTAACTATATACTTAATGATGTATTCACAGATGTAAATCTGCCGCTTTGCCATAAATTACAATTCTTTCTGAAAGAATTCTGTAAGATTTCAGTGCCTGTAAGTATTATGCCGGCTTTTCGTATCCGGTTCCCTGACAGGTGGCAAATATTGAATCCTGGAAAGCTTAACTTTAACGGATATTTTTAATACTGGCATATTAAATCCCTGGAACAAAACCCAATAACTTCAGATAACAGCTTACAAAATCCTGCTTGTCAGCTTTTGCTATTTACAAAAAATCTAAAAGGTGAAGCTTATTCTGATATCAGGTGAACGGTACAGTCCGTAAGGGTCGTTCAGGGCCCACAGCGCAATGATATTTAAGGCGGATCTTCTCCCCATGGGCTGGCTTATCCCTCCTCCCACAAGGAATGTATTGATATTGAACCTATCTGTTGTAACCTGGTTGTTAACCCAGAAGGGCGTTTGGGACTCCAGGTTCAGAAGCTCATCTTCGGCATGCAGAAACAGCCCGAGATGCAGTCCGGCCGGAATAATGTTATTTATATCCTGTATAAGGACCAGTTGAGTATATGCCCGTCCCCCAAATATATTTGTACCTCCGAAATGTTTCTGGGCATAATACCTGTATTCCGGGCCTGCAGCAATTGCCACGCGCGGCAGAAGCCACACTCCGACCAGAGGAGCGATTTCAATATTTGTTATTGTACCAAACTGCAAACCGATATCTCCTCCGAAAAAAATCCTTTCCCGTAACGGAGGTCTTTCATTCCTGATCCCCTGGGAATGCAGCGTCTTTTCCCCGGATGTAATAAAAAGTAAAGTCAGTAATCCTGCAACAGCAATCTTTCTGGCCTGTTTCAAACAAAATAAGTTTATCATCATTACATTTTGTAAATTTGAGGTGATCTTACAAATAAACGAAAAAATCATTTTTATTATATCACCGGATCAAAATGAATATTATTGTTAACGGCGCAACAAGAGGAATCGGGAGGGAAACTGCCCTTCTGCTGGCAGGAAAAGGTAATTCAGTTTTAGTCACGGGAAGGAATGAAAAATCTTTAAACGAACTTGCATCGGTCTCCGTGCCGGGAAGGCTAATCCCCTGCCGCCTTGACATTTCCCGGTTTGACAAGCATGAAAAAGCATTTACGGATATTATTGCTTCCAGCTTTGAATCGGTTGATATCCTGATAAACAGCGCTGCCTGTCTTGTTACAAAGGATTTTTCGGATTTCACTGCAGAAGAAGCCAGGAAAATGATGGAAACCAACTTTATTGGCGTTGCATCTGTGTTACGCAGCCTGATTCCTTTCATGAAAAAAGGATCACACATCGTTAATATAAGCAGTATGGGCGGTTTTCAGGGAAGTGTCAAATACAGGGGTTTGTCATATTACAGCGCATCAAAGGCTGCACTGTCATGCCTGACCGAATGTCTTGCCCTCGAATTCATTGAAAAAGGAATAGCTGTCAACTGTCTGGCTCTCGGATCTGTTCAGACTGAAATGTTTGAGGAAGCCTTTCCCGGACTCAGGGCTCCCGTCAGCGTGCAGGAAATGGGAAAATTCGTTGCTGACTTTTCCACCGGGGGAGGCAGCTTGTTTAACGGTAAGATTATTCCCGTGGCTTTCAGTAATCCCTGACCGGTATTTTTCCATCAAGGGCAAGCAATGCATTAAATGCAAGTGACCTCAGTTCATCCTCTCCGGGATAGACAATTACCGGTGCAATAAAGCCAGCCATTGCTTTTATCCTTTCTACATGATCCTCCTGATTAGCCATACCGCCGGTAAGAATAATTGCATCAATCTTTCCTTCAAGTACTGCTGCTGCCGATCCTATTTCCTTGGCTGTCTGATAGGCTGCTGCATCCCGTAGCAGGATTGCCTCCTGATTCCCCTCTTCTGCCTTTCTGCAGACCTCCCTGAAGCTGTTGGTACCCAGGTATGCCACCATACCACCCTTTCCTGCGATCATTGCCCTTATTTCCGAATGGCTGTACTGTCCGCTGAAACACAACTCTGCCAGCTGTCCCGAGGGAAGACTGCCCGATCTTTCAGGCGCAAAGGGACCATCTCCGTCAAGTGCATTGTTGACGTCAACAACCCTTCCCCTGCGGTGGGCTCCAACACTTATTCCCCCGCCCATATGGGCTATGATGAGGTTCATATCTTCATATCTTTTCTTCCGGGCTGCCGCATACATACGTGCAACTGCTTTCTGATTGAGGGCATGGAATATTGAAATCCTGGGGATCAGGGGATGACCAGAAATTCTTGCCACCGGCTGAAGTTCATCGACCACCACAGGATCAACTATATAGGCTTCAGCATTTGGCATAACCGGAGCAAGAACATTTGCGATGAGGCCTCCGAGATTACTGGCATGCTGACCGAGCAAACCCTGTTCAAGATCAGACACCATTCTTTCATTCACCCTATATACACCTGACTCTATTGGTCTTACAAGTCCACCCCTGCCAACAATAATTCTTATGTCAGCCAGATTTATATTTTGTTTTTCCAGTTCATTCAGAATAAGTTTTTTTCGAAAATCAAGCTGGTCCGTAATCTGTCTGTATCCGTTTATTTTTCCGGATGAATGTGTCAGATTCTTTTCAAGAATGAGCTTTTCCTCAGCGAAAAGAGCAAATTTCGTTGAGGTGGAACCAGGATTGACAACAAGAATCAGTCTCATCGCTATGTTCATTTTGCATCAGTTCATAAGGCAGGCCGGTGCTGAGCAATAAAATTCCGATTGTCTTCTTTCAGCTCACCCGAAATGTTTTTCCGGTCATCTCATCAAAAAGGTATGAACTTATATATATTTTTACTTGCTGGCTGCTGCAGAAAGCAGGATACTGTCATATTTTGCCCGTTCTGAATCAGACCTTGAAGTAAGTACTATCGGAACCTTTGCTCCGAGTATAACAGATGCCACCCGGGCTTTTGCAAAGAAAACCAGCGATTTGTAAAGCACATTACCAACTTCGATATCCGGCATCAGCAAAAGATCGGTATCACCGGCAACTTCACTCCTTATACCCTTGCGTTTTGCACTTTCAAGACTTACGGCATTGTCGAAAGCCAGCGGACCATCAATGATACAGTTCTTTATCTGGTCGCGCTGGTTCATCTTGGAAAGCAATGCCGCATCAAGGGTTGCTTCCATATTTTCATTCACCATTTCAACGGCACCAAGTACTGCCACTTTTGGCATATTATATCCAAGTTTGGTCAGGCAGCCTACTGAATTATTTACAATTGCTATTTTGGCCTGCAGGTTTGGTGCAATATTCATTGCAACATCAGTCACGGCAATTACCTTCGGATATGTATCAACCTCAAACAGGGCAAAATGGGAAAGCAGTTTCCCTGTTCTCAATCCCCATTCCTTGTTCAGAACTTCCTTGAGCAAAATTGATGTTCCCACTTTTCCTTTCATCAGGATATCACCCTGCCCGTTGTGTACGAGTTTAACAGCTGTCTGGACCGCCATTTGGATATCCGGCTCATGTACTATCCTGATACCGGAAATGTCATAGTTTTGTTCTGCACAAATATTCTGTATTTTTTCCTTATCACCCACCAGAACGGGTTCTACAATGTTTTCCCTCCAGCTTTTTATTACTGCCCCAAGGGAATGCTGGTCCTGTGCTGCTGCCACAACCATCGTTTTTTTTGGTTCTCCGGCAACAATGCCCTTCAGATCGTTCAGGCTCTTAAGTACCATTGCTATAAGGATTTTAATTTAACATCAGACTGTCTGTCTTTTCACAATATTACAGGTATCACATGCTATCACTAGTTCTTCATTGGTTGTAACTGCCATTACAGTAACCCTGGAATCAGGCTTTGAGATTATTATATCTGCTCCTGAGCTGCCGTCGTAGGCCTTATCATCAAACAGAATTCCCAGATTTTCCATTTCAGAACAGATCTCCTTTCTCATTTTGTAGTGATTTTCTCCTATACCGCCTGTGAAAACAATAATATCAACACCATTCATCGCAGCAATATATGAGCCAATAAACTTTTTTACCTTATAAGCATACATCTGAATGGCCAGGATAGCTTTTTTATTGCCTGCTTCAGCTGCCGTCTGCAGGTCACGCATATCGGAAGAGATCTGTGATATTCCGAAGACACCGCTTTTCTTGTTGATCATATTGTTAACACCCTTGATATTGAGGTGCTCCTTGTCTGCTATATAAACAAGCACTCCAGGGTCAACCTCCCCTGTACGGGTCCCCATGATAAGTCCGTCAACCGGTGTGAATCCCATTGAGGTATCAATTGATCTGCCCTTGTCCACTGCCGTTATTGAAGCTCCGTTGCCCAGGTGGCAAGTAATGATCTTTATTGCCGAATAATCTTTTTCCAGAATTCCGGCAGCCTTTTGTGCAACGAACTTATGACTTGTACCGTGATAGCCGTATTTACGGATCTTGTATTTTTCATAATATTCATAGGGTAATGCATACATATATGCATAATCCGGCATTGTCTGGTGAAATGAGGTATCAAAGACCGCCACCTGGGGCACTCCCGGTATCAGCTTTTCCACCGAGAGTATGCCTTTGAGGTTTGCAGGATTATGAAGCGGGGCAAGTTCTATACAGGCTTCAATGTCCTTTTTAACATCATTGTCTATAAGTACGCTTTCCTTGTAATTCTCACCGCCGTTAACCACCCTGTGGCCAACAGCCTTTATTTCATTGACATTTTGTATCACTCCATGGCGCGGATGGCAGAGCACATCCATAACCATGTTTATTCCCATTGTATGGTCCGGAATATCTTTTATAATTCTGTATGCTTCACTGTCTGCAAGTGTGTGGGTAAGAATACTTTCATTCAGGCCTATCCGCTCCAGGAGTCCTTTGGCCATCATTTTTGAATCAGTTACTGATGACATTTTAAACACCTGATACTTTATTGAAGAGCTGCCACAATTTAATACTAAAACAATCATTTTAAATTTGCTGGTTTAAATTCTTAACTATTTGGCTGCAGCCTGACTGGCTGTAATGGCAATCATGCTGACTATATCGCTTACCGAACATCCCCGTGACAGATCATTAATGGGAGAAGCCATACCCTGGAGTATCGGTCCGATGGCTTCAGCATGTGCAAGGCGCTGAACAAGCTTATATGCTATATTGCCGCAATTCAGATCGGGGAATACAAGTACATTGGCTCTGCCGTCTATTTTGCTTCCGGGAGCCTTTTTCCTGCCGATTGCTTCAACAAGTGCAGCATCACCCTGTAATTCACCGTCGAGCAGCAGATCCGGCGCCATTTGCCGTGCTATCTCCGTTGCACTTATTACTTTGTCAACCAGCGGATGCTTTGCGCTCCCTTTGGTGGAGAAGCTCAGAAGTGCCACTCTTGGTTCAAACCCTCCCAGTGTCCTTGCAGTGTCCGCTGATGCAAGGGCAATTTCTGCAAGTTCCCTGTCAGTGGGATCAGGATGAACCGCACCGTCAGCAAAGATTAATACTCCGTTCTCTCCAAGATTCCTGTCAGGAAGAATCATGATAAATGCTCCTGATACGACCGATATCCCGGGTGCAGTTTTCACATACTGAAAGGCCGGACGCAGTACATCACCCGTGGAATGGTCTGCACCTGCAACCTCGCCATCGGCATCTCCGTTTTTGATCATAATAGCCCCGAGATAAAGGGGATCCTCTATCAGTCCTGAAGCCTCTTCCCTGGTCATGCCCCTGTGCTTTCTGAGTTCAACCATCATCTCCACATATTGCTCCTTGTCAGGATTGTCAAGGGGGTCTATCATGTCAGCCTTTCCGATATTCTTCAATCCGAGTCTTGCAGCATGATCCCTTATTTGATCAGGATTGCCGATAAGGATGATCCGTGCAATATTCTCCTCTATTGCGATATCGGCTGCCCTGATAATTCTCTCTTCATAAGCCTCGGGAAGTATTATTCTTTTGTTGCTTTTCCGGGCGTTTGCTTTTATCTTTTCAAGTAATTCCATTGTGTATCAGTAATTTAATTTATCCAAATCAAGTGGATAAATGTACGGAAAAAAAGTATGAATTAGTAATTTTGAAATAAATGATTAATGTCAGTCTTTATTTTTTCATTCCAGCGATGCTTAAGTTGCAAATAAAAAAAACCTATTCAATCATTTTTCTAAATTAGCGGCGTCAAAAATTAATTATGGAAAATGATTTTCTTTTTTCAGGTCTTGACAATCTCAGCAGGGATCTGGAAGGTGATTTGAATTATGACAGGATAACAAGGATTATTTATTCCACTGATGCATCCGTATACAGGGAGGTTCCACTTGCTGTATCGTGGCCCAGGAATACATCCGATATCAGGAAGATTCTGGCATTTGCATCAGACAACAACACAGCTGTTGTAATGAGAGCAGCCGGAACATCCCTTGCCGGACAGGTTGTGGGGTCCGGAATCATTGTGGATGTATCAAGGTATATGAAAAAAATACTGGAAATCAATGAGGAAGAGAAATGGGCAAGGGTAGAGCCGGGTGTTGTACTGGACGAGCTCAATATGGTCCTGAAAGAAAAGGGCCTTTTCTTCGGACCTGAAACATCCACTTCGAACCGTTGCAATATCGGGGGGATGGTGGGAAACAATGCCTGCGGATCCCACTCACTCATCTACGGATCCACCAGGGAGCACACGATAGAGCTGAAAGCGATACTCAGTGACGGCAGCGAGGCAATATTTGGTCCTCTTGACAGTGAATCCTTTGAACATAAATGTCTTTTACCCGGCCTGGAAGGCAGAATTTACCGGGAAATAAAACAAATGCTCAGCGACCGGACAAACATGGAGCAGATAGTCAGCGGCTTTCCGGATCCCAGAATTCCAAGAAGGAATACAGGGAATGCGCTTGACATGCTTCTCGACAGCGAAGTGTTTAACAGGGATTCCGGACGGCCTTTTAATTTCTGCAATCTGCTTGCCGGATCAGAGGGAACACTGGCAATAGTAACTGAGATCAGGCTTAACCTGGTCAGTCTGCCACCGCCGCACAAGGCACTCGTTTGTATTCACCTCCGGAAAAGAAATGATGCCTTTTTAACAAACCTGAGAGTACTAAGGTACAATCCCTCGGCTGTTGAGATGATGGATGACAGAATACTGGAACTGACCAGGAACAATATCAGTCAGAGGAATAACAGGCTTTTTCTTGAAGGAGAGCCCGGGTCGGTCATAATAGCAGAATTTTGGGGAAAAAGCTCTGATGAAGTGGATTCGGTTATTTCAGAAATGATTGATGATCTGAAAAGGAATAATTTTGGTTATGCTTATCCGGTAATAAAGGGAAAAGATATTTCAAGGGTATGGGCTTTACGGAAAGCCGGTCTGGGAATTCTTTCCAACATGAAAGGTGATGCCAGGCCGGTATCCCTTATCGAGGATACTGCAGTTTATGTTGAACACCTGCCTCAGTATATTGAAGATTTCGAAAAGATGCTGGCACGCTATAACAAGGATGTTGTTTATCATGCACATATAGGAACAGGTGAACTGCATATCAGACCGGTACTGAATCTAAAGGATCCCGGTGATGTGGATCTTTTCAGGATACTGGGAACCGAAACGGCAAAACTGGTTAAGAAATACCGGGGATCGATGAGCGGTGAGCACGGCGACGGAAGGCTCAGGGGTGAATTCATTCCACTGGTAATGGGCGCGCACAACTATAATCTCATGAAAGAGCTTAAAAAGACCTGGGATCCTGCCAATCTTCTTAACCCGGGGAAAATCACCGATACCCCCCTTATGAACACATCCCTCAGATATATTCCCGGTAAAAAAACACCTGAAATCACCACTATTCTTGATTTTTCCTCTGCGGGAGGAATTGTCAGGGCAGCTGAAAAATGCAGCGGATCGGCAGACTGCAGGAAGACCGTGCTTATCGGCGGAACCATGTGTCCGTCCTTTATGGCCACGGGAGAGGAAAAGGATTCCACAAGGGCCAGGGCGAACATACTCAGGGAATTTCTGGGATCGGACGAATCAAATCCCTGGGATCACAGGGAAATATATGATATACTGAAACTCTGCCTTTCATGCAAGGGATGTAAGGCAGAATGCCCTTCAGGTGTGGATATAGCAAAACTGAAGGCAGAATTCCTGCAGCACTGGCATGACATTCACGGGACACCCCTGAGGACACTGTTAATAGCCTATATAACAACAATAAACCGGATAGGATCGATCGCGCCGCAGGTTTTTAATTTTTTCATAACGAACAAACTGATTTCCGGATTATTTAAAAGAACAGTGGGAATAGCCAGGCAAAGATCAATCCCTCCTTTATATAAAACCACCCTGAGAAAATGGGCCGGAAGCAATCTCAATGCTTTCAACCCGGAAGAGCCGGTGGGAAAAGTTTGTCTTTTTATTGATGAATTCACCAATTTCAATGATACTTCAATAGGGATTTCCACCGTGACCCTTCTGACAAAACTGGGATACAGGGTCATCATTGTAAAGCATAATGAAAGTGCCAGGACCTATCTGTCAAAGGGTTTTCTCAGAAAAGCAAAAAAGATTGTAAGAGACAATATTACAAAGCTCAGGGATGTTATATGCGGGGATATTCCCCTGATCGGCATTGAACCGTCGGCAATACTGGGGTTCAG
Organism: Bacteroidales bacterium; assembly: GCA_012522155.1. Classification (GTDB taxonomy): domain Bacteria; phylum Bacteroidota; class Bacteroidia; order Bacteroidales; family VadinHA17; genus LD21. The sequence continues at coordinate 5,187 of JAAYKX010000167.1, read as the reverse complement.
GGATGAATACCCGGATCTTGCCGGTGATGATATAAAGGATGACACCGCCAGGATTGCACGCAGCAGTTTCATGGTTGATGAATTCATTACCGCCGAATTCAGGGCTGGCAGGATCAGGAAGGAATCATTTACCGGAGATAATTCAGAGATCCTTTTACACGCACATTGCCAGCAAAAGGCTGTTTCGTCATCATCCTTCACTATAGAAATGCTTTCAATACCGGAGAATTACAATGTAAGGGAGATTCCTTCCGGCTGTTGCGGAATGGCCGGATCATTCGGCTATGAAAAAGAGCATTACGACCTGGCCGTCAGGATAGGTGAAATGGTATTGTTCCCGGAGGTAAGGGCCGCAGCCGGTGACGTAACAATCGTTGCACCCGGAACCAGCTGCAGGCATCATATAAGGGACGGAACGGGCAGAACAGCCCTGCATCCGGCAGAAGTACTCCTTAAGGCAATGAAAGGCAAGGGTGATTAAAAGTGCTTGAAATCGCTTAAAACCGGCTATCTGGAAGGGTCCAGTGTTGTGTAGTATTCGTTGAAAATTCCCTGTATGAGCGGTTTATAGTAAAGCCAGAAAAACTTTCTGGGATCATCGGCTCTTTTGCCATACAACAGCCCTTTAAACTTTTCATAATTTTTGAGTCGTGATGTACAGTACTTAATGTCTTTACTAGCAAAATCGCCTGAAAAATAATATGTTCTCTTTTCCACAGGTTCCCTGATGACAGCAGGAAATTCATTTATAAGGGCGTTTTCGGCAAGAAGGGAGTCTCCCCGGCCGGTTGTGGAAATCATAAATCTGGAAAGCACATCATTTTCCATCGGGTCAATTATATCGAACCACTGATCAAAAGCTACCCTGCCAGCAAGATTCCAGCTGTTACTGTATGTCTCATCAGTAACTATCTGGGGAAAAGGATTTGAAAGATCGCTTCCTTCCTCAAGAACGATTATTTTATGTTCCTGCAGAAGTACTATTCCGGCCCCGGTGAATGACCAGGGTTCGTTGTACTGTTTCCTGTACATTCCGGGCATCCATGCCTGAAAACCCTTACTTGTCGAATCCAGTGAACTGAAATACTTTCCCGTCCAGCCGGTAAATTTTATTCCCAGTCTTTCCTGTGCCCTGAAAGATTCATATTCAGCCGTCGGGAAATCAAAGGAATTGTATTCCATCACAACAAGCTTGTTCCTGTCCTTCATCTCCTTGATCAGCAGATTGTCATTATTGTTGAGTCCTCCGTAGATTTTCCTTGTCCGGCGGCTTTGTGAAAAGCCCTGGTACCATTCATTGAAGAACACTCCGTATGTATCTGTGATATAAATTGCATCAGCTTTTTCCGGAAGTTCTTTCAGATCGGCAAGCCTGTATTCATTCCTGTCCCAGAGTTTCTTTTTAAGAGGACGTGTGGGAATAAAACCGTAATAATCTTTCTTGTATGAAAAACTCCTGTTTTTTTCCCTGTTGACAAATCTGTCATTTGTGAGAATCCAGTTGAAAGATTTATGCTTTTCACGGTGAACAGAGGGGACTGTCTTGTCGACAATTATTATGTTCATGGCTTTCTTATCCATGAATGTCCATTGAAGCAGGTTGATTACAGGCAGAACAAGAGCAGCTGCCAGTATTAATAATACAATTAGCAATGGTTTTTTCATAACTGAATTGTAAACTGAAAGATTATCAAAAACAGTAAACTATTGTAATTCCTTTTACGTTCCCAAAAGTAACAATAAAAAGTATTATTTTTTTTCAAATGTTGATAAAAACACAGCAATATAGTGAAAAATATTTAATTGTCAACGTTAATAGCCACATGCAGTGTTAAATCCGCGCTTATCCGAAGCACTCGCCATCCTGCCGTCAGGAAGTATCTGAATTGCATTGACACTTCCGATGGATGATCTTGTCCGGATTTCATGACCCATGTTTTTTAATTCCATAAGTGTAAGGCTGTCAATACTATTTGCCTCAATACTTATCTGATCAGGAAGCCATTGGTGATGGAATCTTCCCGCATCAACAGCTTCTGATATCTTCATCCTGTAATCCACTACGTTGATTATTACCTGGAAAACAGTTGTGGGAATTGTTGCTCCGCCCGGCGAGCCGGCAACAAGAAATAGTTTTCCTTCTTTTTCAACAATCACGGGTGTCATTGAGCTGAGCATCCTTTTCCCGGGTTCTATTGCATTGGCATCCCCACCTGTCAGGCCATACATATTGGGTTCTCCCGGTTTTACGGAAAAGTCATCCATTTCATTGTTAAGAATGAAACCTGCTCCCTCCACAACAATACTGCTTCCAAAAGTATTGTTCAGGGTTGTTGTCGCTGCCACTGCATTTCCATAACGGTCTGCCACGGAATAATGTGTGGTCTGTTCATTTTCGTCAGCCAGGGGGTCACCGCCAAATACAGCGGATGAGGGTGTGGCTCTTTTTTCATCAAAATCATTCATCCTTAGTCTCAAATACTTCCTGTCTGTCAACTCCTTAACGGGTACACTGACGAAATCGGGATCACCTGAATACCCTGATCTGTCGGCAAATGCCCTTTTTTCAGCTTCAACAACCAGATGAACAGCTTTTGCGGAATGAAATCCCCATTCCCCTACAGGGCTTGACTCAACCATTCCCAGAAGCTGTGTCAGAATTATTCCGCCTCCTGAGGGGGGTGGTACGGTTGACAGGCTGTAGTTCCTGTAATCAGTCTGAAGAGGTTCACGGAATACCGAGGAATAGTTTTCGAGATCCTTTTCAGAAATAATACCGTTACCCCTTTTCATTTCATTGACTATCAACTGTGCAGTCAGTCCGGAATAAAAGCCTTTCCTGCCGTGCTTTCTTATTCTTTTCATTGTTTTCGCCAGATCCGGCTGACGCAGGACGTCTCCGCCCTTCCACAATGAATCTTTTACAAAAGCAGGCAGGATACGGTTTCTGCCGGTAAAATTTTCCCTGTTGCGGTTAAGTGATGCTGCCTGATCTTCAGGCAGGGGAAATCCTTTCTCAGCAAGATTGATTGCCGGTTGTATCACATCCCTGAAGTCAAGACTGCCGTAAAGGGAATGTATCCTGACCATGCCGTCAACCGTTCCCGGAACACCGGATGCCAGATGTGTGTCAGTACTTAGCTTTCCGGCAATATTTCCGTCCCCGTCAAGGTACATATCACGTTTCGCGGCAATGGGTGCCTTCTCACGAAAATCAAGAACACGTTTTGTGCCATCACTTTGTCTTAGTACCATAAAACCCCCGCCTCCGATATTGCCGGCTTCCGGATAACAAACTGCAAGGGCCAGCTGAACCGCCACCGCGGCATCAACCGCATTTCCTCCCTTCTGAAGAACTGATATTCCTGCACGTGATGCTTCGGGATGGGCTGAAACAACCATACCATTTTTTGTAACTATCTCACGTCCTTCAGTAAAAGGGATTTTTGAATCTGAATGTATCTGCCTGCATGCAGATGTCAGTATTATCAGGACCAGGATCTTTATTGTGTGTTTCATATTCCGGATTATTGATTCATTGCAGATATCAAATATAACAAAGCCTGCAACAGGTTTTTAAAGCCGGTTAAAAAAAAGAACTGCCGGTGCCCGATCCTCATTGAATTATTATTTTGCTATTTTTACGTAAACTTAATTAATATGTTGCCCAATCAACCGCTGGCTGAAAGAATGCGGCCTGAAATCCTTGATGATTTCTGCGGACAGGAGCATCTGACCGGCAAAAATGCGGTTCTCAGAAAAATGCTGGAATCCGGAAATATCCCGTCATTTATATTATGGGGTCCTCCGGGTGTGGGAAAAACCACTCTTGCAAGGATCATTGCCAATACCATGAAAAGGCCGTTTTATCATCTGAGTGCCGTCCATTCGGGAGTAAAAGATGTGAGGGATACAATTGAAAAGGCCAAAAAACAACTGTTTTTCAACCAGCCAAATCCAATACTGTTCATCGATGAGATCCATCGCTTCAGCAAATCCCAGCAGGATTCGCTCCTCGGTGCAGTTGAACAGGGAATTATCACTCTTATTGGTGCTACCACGGAAAATCCCTCTTTCGAAGTCATCTCCCCCCTCCTTTCACGCTGCCAGGTATATACAATGAATCCGCTGAACAGCGAGGAGCTGACCACATTGCTTGACAGAGCCCTTGAAAAAGATCTGTACCTTTCGGAGTTTAATATTGAAATAGCCGAGTCTGAGGCTCTTATAAAACTCTCGGGAGGAGATGCAAGGAAATTGCTCAACGCTCTGGAGCTGGTGGTGGCTGTCGAATCCGAAGGCAGGAAGGAAGGAAAGACTGTAATAAACAATGAGAAGGTACTGATGCATGTTCAGAAGAACCTGGCGCTGTATGATAAAAAGGGAGAACAGCATTATGACATTATCTCGGCTTTCATCAAATCGGTCAGGGGAAGTGACCCCAATGCAGCTGTCTACTGGCTTGCAAGAATGACTGAAGGCGGAGAGGATCCCGCTTTTATAGCCAGGAGACTCCTGATCCTTGCAGCGGAAGACATAGGCATTGCAAATCCCAATGCCCTTCTGCTCGCGCAAGCCTGTTTTGAGGCAGTAAAAGTGACGGGATGGCCGGAATCCAGAATAATACTTTCGGAAACAGCTATTTATCTTGCAACCTCTGTAAAAAGCAATTCTTCATATACTGCCATTGAATCAGCAATACATGCTGTCAGGGAAAGTGGTGACCTGCCTGTTCCCCTTCATTTAAGGAATGCACCTACCCGGCTCATGAAAGATCTGGGTTATCATCGTGATTATAAATATGCCCATGATTTTGAAGAAAATTTTGCTCCGGATAACTTTCTGCCTGATAAGCTGAAAACCAGGAAGTTTTACAACCCTGGGTCAAACCCCCGGGAAGAAGAGATAAGAAAAAAATTATCCGCTGACTGGAAAGATCATTATGATTATGACAAATAATGAAATTCACTTCCTCCGTAATAATTATATTACATAACTTATTTAAATTATTACTGCATATTTAATGATTCATGCATCAAATTAACCGAACAAAAGTTCATAACCCAAACACTATCCAAGATGAAAAAGCTTTTTTTTATTCCGGTATTGCTGACACTGTCCCTGGTACTTGGCGCCCAGTCGCTGGAAGACATTGTAAAGAATTATACTGCCGCCAATAAGTTTGAT
>JAAYKX010000166.1 GCA_012522155.1 Bacteroidales bacterium | reverse complement strand
TGATTCCTCAAAGCGGCCCAGGGCAAGGTAGCAGTATGCAATCGGCCGCAGGATTTTCAGATTGCCCGGATCCTTGTATTCAATCCTGAAATAATATTTCAGGGCATTTTCATATTGCCTGAGATCCAGATAACAATGACCGATCATCATTGTTGTATGCAGATTCCCGGGCTCCAGAGTACCGGCCTGGATATAATATTCCAGGGCTTCTTCATTTTTCTTCAGACGTCTGAGACAAAACCCTATCTTTTTAACAGTCCATGGCTTCCTGTCAATAAGCTCCGCTTTTTTATAATATCTGAGGGCCTGTTTGTAATCTCCGTTTTCCTGGTGACAATAGGCGATTTTTTCATATAGCTGTGCATCATCCGGTCTGTTTTTCAACATTCTGAGATAAAGAGCGAGGGCATCTTCATAGAAATCCTTGCTGAAAAAATAATCTGCCAGGCTGGCTTCTGCTTCTTTGGTATCACAGGAAAAACGGAAAAAATATGAATTATAAATATCCAGTCTTCCTGTGAAAATATCTTCAAACTCCTTTCTATAGGGTGACAGTTTGAAGAACCTGTAAATATCCTGAAGGTACTGAGTTGTATTGATTCGGAAGCGCCTGTTGGGATCAGTCAGGAAATCATCTTCATTAAGCTGCTGAAGTCCTTCCAGTTCCATTCTGAATACCCTGAGCATCATATTTTTCTGCGTCGCCGGAAGAAATTTGAGATTAAAGATGAGTGAGAATTTGTCTGAATTGCAGATAAAGGGTGTTTTATACATTGCTTCGGCCAGTTCATTTGTACCCGGGCCAAGGATATCATCCCGGAAAATTTCTTCGAGTACTTCATGATCGGGATGAAATGGCATAAACCAGTTTTGGATATCCCTGAAAAAATCGAAATTTTTCAGGTTGGCAAAAGCCGACATATAGACATCCGCTCCTTCCATCTGAAGGTTGGTAAGTTCTTCCATTGTCTTGTATATCTCGTCAGCTCCGGTGAATACAGCTGACCAGTCGGGATTTTTTCCCTCATTCTTATCACTTGGCAGGATATTGTTGAGGTCGAGCTTTTCCTCTATTCCCGGACGAAGCTTGGCTACCTGTGGCAGGATTTCATCGTGAAGCCGGCGACTCAGCCTTTCTGTTTCGCGTGATCTTAAAATCTGAAGGACTATCAGCCTGCAATGTTCCCTGAATCCCGGAAGTTCCGTAAGACTTTCAAGTGTTTCTGTAACTTCAGGATAGAGCCGGACTCTCCCGTCATAGTAATGCAGATTGAGCAGAAGGCCCGCAAGCGCCCTTTCCATCACCTGTTCCTGTCCGGACCTGTAAATCCTTGCAAGCCAGAGCAGCTTTTCGGTCTGCCATGTCCTGAATGAGCTGAGTGTTATGGCAGTAGTGAAAATACTGGATTCATACCACCTGAACTTGCCGGAATTAAGTATGATGTTGATCAGGCTCTCTTCGGCCTCTCCATAATAATCGGCAAGCCACAGATGATTGAATATGCTTTTAATAAGTTTTTTATGTTTTATTGCGATATCTGATTCGGGATCAGGATTTATCTCGCTGCTCAGCCTTAGCCATTCATCAAGTTCCGACTTGAACATCAGGTCATCGACTGTTTCGACAATCGTTTTGCCTGTAAGTTTCTGTTCCCTCCCGGCCTGTTGCTTGAGCCAGTACGTGTTCCATCCGGAGTTATGTGACAATATGTCCTGTCTCACGCGGTCGGAAAGTCCGAGGATTGACTGAATCAGCTTCAGATATATTTTATTTCTTTCCGGATCCCTGATTCCTTCAATTGTGTAGGCAAGCATGTTCCTGTAGGTCATTACCAGGTTGTCATATTCATCCCGCAGATATCCCGAGGCAGCATTGTCAAGCATTTCTGCCAGGGTATCAAGACTTTGCTTGATTTTTTTTTCTGAGGCAAAAGTACAAACCTGTTTGTGCTGCATTATGGTTTTTACGATATCCATTGGTATCCGTGCTAAAAAAAATCATGACAAAATATCACAGGGATATTGTCATGATTGATACTGCAACAATCAGGCCGCAAATAGGAATGCCGGATTACTCGTATTCTTTCAGTATGTTGCGGACGTCATCAGGTGCCACGCGGCCATAGGTTTTATCACCTATCATTACCACCGGCGCAAGGCCGCAGGCTCCCACGCACCGGAGATTTGAAAGTGAGAACTTGCCATCCTTTGTGGTCTGTCCTACCTGCAGGCCGAGCTCTTTACTGAATTCTTCAAGAACTGTTTCAGCTCCACGTACATAGCAGGCTGTTCCCATGCAGATGCTTATCGGATGCTTCCCCCTGGGCGTCATGGTAAAAAAGGAATAGAAAGTGACTACTCCATAGATTTTTGCCACCGGCACATCAAG
>JAAYKX010000165.1 GCA_012522155.1 Bacteroidales bacterium | reverse complement strand
GCGGATATTTTTTTCCACTGATCAAATCTCATATTGTCAATGAGAATGAAAAACAGGGACTGTCCGGGTGAAAGATGCGGCAGTATTTTCGAGCCGAACAGGGATGGTGACATAAGGGGAGCGTTTTCGGTCTGCGGGTCAAGCCATCCGAGATAATTTTTCATTACGAATTTGCAGAATGAGTTGTTTGCCTCATTCTCCTGCATCATAAGTATTTCTGACATTCCCGGATCAGTCGATTTTTCAAGTTCACTTTCCCAGAATATTATTTTCCGGTACAGTTCCGTCCAGTCGTCAAAGCTGGAGGCAGAAGATATCATATTGCCTATCCGGTTGAATTCCAGCCTGTAGTCAGTTGTGGTTTTTTTTGTAACCAGGCGTTTCTGGTCGAGTATCTTTTTTATGGCCAGCAGGACCTGATTGGGCTTTACGGGTTTAATAAGATAGTATTCAATTGCAGAGCCTATGGCTGCCTCCATAATATCTTCCTCTTCACTCTTTGTTATCATCACAACGGGTATATCCGTGCGTATTTCCCTTATCAGGCGGAGTGTTTCAATTCCGCCGAGTCCCGGCATGTGTTCATCGAGGAAGATGAGATCATATGGATTCTGCCTTACCAAATCGACCGTATCATTCCCGTTCGTGCACGTATCCACCTCATAGCCCTTTTCCGTAAGGAAAAAAATATGCGGCCTGAGAGATTCTATCTCATCGTCGGTCCAGAGTATCCTGATCTTTCTCATTGACATAAGAGTTATTCCGGATGATAATTATTCCTGAAGAAAAGATGATAGCGTTCAGGATTTTTATCTTTATTCAGAACATCCATATTAAAATTGTTTATCACAAATGCAAACATTCCCTTCCCTGCTGAATTTCTGATCAGTGTTTCTGTCCGGAATTTCCTGTAATAATCCATTGCCTCCGAAAAGCTGCTGAACCCGCTTACCGTAATGATAATATACCTGTTATCCGTAAGGCTGCTTTCAGTCCTGAAATTTCTGTTTGTGTAATTATCGATATTATAGCTGATCACATCGAATGTGGCCAGATTTATGTTGAATCCGGGATCGGGTATTACCAGTGCAAAAACATGGGCTGACGAGGTATCTGCAAGGAAGAGTTCCCTGGCCATGACGGTTTCTTCCTCGATTTTCAGTTCAGGCATCTTTTCATTGAGGAATTCAATTATTTCCCCGGCTTTTATGGCTTCCTCCGTTTGCGGCCATTGTTTTATCAGTCTGCCGAGTTCATCCCTGAATGCGTATTCATCGGAGATCCCTGCTACTGAATATGCCCTGAGAAGCATGAATTTGGGAAGAAGCATGTCGTCATCATCAGTGTTCAGTGCTTCATCGATAGTGGAAATGGCAGCAGTGAAATTTTCTTCCGAGTATTCATTGTAGGCCTTGTTGTAAAGCTGTCCGGACATTGTTCCCCGCGCAAGCTTTTTCTCGTAGTATTCCGGATCGGACAGGATCTTTGCAAATTCCGTTTCGGGAAATCTCTCAAGCAGTCTCTGCCGGTATGTCTCGGCGGCAGCGGGACTGCCTGTCTGGTTTATCCTGTACAGCGTGTAAAGTGTTTCCGGAACAAGATGATGGGAGGGGAAACGTCTGAGCAGGCTTTCCAGAGTTTCATTTGCCCTGTGGTTGTCACCGATTTTTTCCGAATAGGCCAGTCCTGCATTAAGGGAGGCATAGGCTATCTTTTCATTTGAGATCTGCAGGAGTGAATCGGTCAGCGGCAGGTTACGGAGGTAGAATTCCGGGTTTTTGTGATCGGTAAAGGTCTCCCCTCCGTCATTTCCGTTTTGTTCGGATTCGGCTGCCGTCATTCCCGGCTGCGCGGATGAAACGATCACCCTGTTTGCCCTCCTCCAGTTGTCTTCCAGTTTTCTGTCGCCGTAGCGCCGTCTGAATTCAGTTCTTCCGAAAGTAAGGGCAGCCTGGTTATAAAAATACCATTTGCCTTCCTGTTCAATATTTCCCTGGAAACGCCTTTCGTTTTCATAATACCGGCCCAGGTTATACCTGTCGCTGTAGTCAGTGCTCCTCCCTTCTGTCTCTGCCCTGGTGATCTCATTTATCAGGTTCGCAACAAATATATTTCTTTCGGATTCCGGCATTGCCGCAACTCTTTGCAGACTGTCTTCCTGCTGGATAATGACCAGTTGTGAAACGAGTGAATTAAG
>JAAYKX010000164.1 GCA_012522155.1 Bacteroidales bacterium | reverse complement strand
TGTATCCAGAGGCGGGTACTGATCTTATTGCCTCCGGGTCCCAGTTTTGCTGTTGCTTCTTCTACTCCTGCAGCATTGTTCTGCCTTTCACGCAGGATGAAAATGTATCTTTTGAGAACATCGCCGGGTTGTATGATGCCCCATGTTTCGTTGCTGTCGTTCTTGGAAACATCACTAAGCCTCGGATAACCTGTCCTCCTGTGATCACTCCACATTTCATTGGATTTCTGAAATGCGTCAATCCATTTTTGCATCATGATCCTTTCAAGCTTTTCTTCATTTCCGGCAGACTCATCCCATTTGATGGTCAGTGTTATTTTTGTATTGTAACTGTTTCTCTCATCAGTGGGATCAACATAGTCGATCGGGGTTTTTACATCATCGGCAAGATATGCTTCCACATCGCCTACTGCACCCCAGTCCAGCCATGATGTCCTTACTCCGTCTTCATAGTATTCCTGAACGGATTTGTCCAGGCCGCTCCATCCTCTCAGCTTGGCTTCTGCAAGAATGAAATGTACTTCCGCGGCGGTAAGTATCTTCCTGAAGCTTCCGCCGGGTCCGGCAGGACTGAAATATGTTCCCAGCCTGGAAAATGGGATATAGTTGTCTTTCACATTCAGATAGGCTCCGCCGGCTATGCCTTTGTACGGCCAGGCCGGATGATCGGCATATAAGTGGCTGTCCTCATCATCCACCGGCTGGAAAAATACATGAATCCTCGGATCCTCGTATCCGATCAGGACTTCTTCCATTCCGGATCCCATTCTGCAGTCACCCCAGTCCTCGCTCATTGTCCATACAGGATAGGCTCCGCCCAGAAGGGAAGTATTGAAGTTATCGGCATTTGAAAGAATGAGACCAACCGGATCCTGAATGGCTTTTTCCCCCTGTGCTTTGGCAAGAACGGGATCGGCCTTGACTATACGCATTGCAAGTCTCAGTCTGAGTGAATTGATCATTTTCAGCCACTTTGCAAGATCGCCTTCGTATGAAGCGTCAAACTTCACCAGGTCCATGGCATTATTGTTTGCACTGGTCTGGAAGACACTCTGAATATAGTCAAGCTTGTCAAAAAACTGTTCATACAGGAATTCTTCACTGTCATAGTCAAATTGCTTTTTCGGCTCTCCGTATTCCGAGTAGATAAGCGGACCGTAATAGACTGTGGCCCTTGAGAGGGCGATTACCTGAAACAGTTCTGCCCAGGCTGCAAACAATTCCGCATTTGCTTCAAGAGCCATTGCCTTGTTTACATTGGCCGGTGCCATGACAGAGTTGTAGGTGGTGTTCCATATTGCTTCATTCCAATAGTCAACCATATAATAACTCATCATATCCCTGCCTCCTGCTTCATCCAGAGGAGTGCCGGTATGGCGCATGAAGTTATCAGGTCCCCAGTCCACACCATATTGTGCATCTCCCCAGGGTATGCGGAATCCTATGTCTCTGAGTATGTTTGGAAATCTTGAACCGAAATTCAAATCCTGGGCCAGTGACTCCGAAGTAATGGAGTTACCACTTCTGTTTATGTCTTTAAACCTGTCTTCGCTTACACAGGCACCCAGAAAAATCGTTATTGTGATAATACTTATAATTTTTTTCATGGTAGTCAGTTATTAAAAATTAACTTTTATGTTGAAACCATACGTACGGGTTGAAGGCAGGTTGAAATTATCAAGTGCCTGCGAACCACTTCCCGCGCTCATTGTCAACTCAGGATCGTAAGGAGCTTTTTTGTAAAGGAAGAAAAGATTCTGGCCTATAAGTCCTACCGAAGCTGATTTTACAGGTATATTAAGATTTCTTACAGGAATATCATAGTTAAATGAAAACTGGGTAAGTCTGATATTTGTTCTGTCATATACATAAGCTCCCAGTATTCCGTTTATGTTCCCGATAGCCCTGTACCAGCTTTCAGGATCCACGCTTGTTACTGCATCTCCATTCGGCATTACGGCATTGATCTCAACACCGTCCTTATCCCTGGCATCAGCACTTCTTTTTGATACTCCGTAATTATCGAGCATGGCTTCTGTATAGCTAAGAACGTTTCCGCCAAATACTCCGTTAACAAGGAATCCTACTGAAAAATTCTTATAGTACAATGTGTTGTTCCATCCAAGGTTAAAATCAGGATCAACTCTTCCAACAAATACAGGCTCTGTTGTTTTGAGAGGCATCTCGTTTTCATCGAGCATGATTCTTCCCTGACTGTCATATTCGAAGTCGAAAGCATAAAGGTCACCAAATGAACCTCCGCTTACAATCCGGCTGTAGTAGCCTTCAGAGGATCCCAGGTTTATTATCTGGTTCTTGTCATCCGGGTTAACTTCAACAATCTTGTTCCTGTTATGTGCATAGTTGAGTGATGTTTTCCATGAGAAAAGACCTGTTGAAACAGGCTCGGCATCAACTATCAGTTCAATACCCTTGTTGGTGATCTTGCCTGCATTGATCAGCATGCTGTTGAAACCGACTCCCTGAAGGGTTGGAATTGACATGCGCTGGTCAGTGCTCGCTATGGAGTAATAGGTGAAATCAAAACCCACTCTTCCTTCCAGGAATCTCCAGTCGGTACCTATTTCAAGACTCTTGATCATTTCGGGCCTGGCAGTGATCCAGTCAGGACTTGTGGGTGCACTGACGGATGCGGAAGATGATACACTTGTACTTCCGGCTGCTGATGTGACAGACCTGTTGTTTATAGACATTCTCTGAATGATATTATCAAATCCCACATCGTTTGCAACCGTTGTGTATGATCCTCTTACTTTACCGAAGGATACAAAATCCGGAAGTGCAACCATCTGAGTGACAATACCGCTAAAGCCTACGGCAGGATAAAAATACGAGACGCCCTGTTCTGTCATTGCAAGAGTTGAGGATCTGTCGGTTCTGCCGGACAGATCGATGAAGAACATCTCTTTGAATCCTATTGAAGCATTGGCAAAATATCCTTCCTTGATGGTTCGTGAAGGAGTTGTTGAATATATCATAACAGTATGAGGCATATTCTGCAATGAAAATTCATTGGGAAGCATCAGGGGATTTGTGGCGCCGTTATTTACACTTATACCTGCGCCATAGCTGGTTTCCTGGTAGCTTATTCCCGCAATGGCATTAAGGCTGATATCTCCAAAATGTTTGTTGTATGACAGTATGGCGTCAATATATGACATCCAGTCTTTGTAATCCCTGAAGTTCCATGTTCCGTTATTGGAAACGTTAGTGGTGTTTGAACCGGCCCAGTGCCTTTGCTCATTCTTTTTATTGGCGTAGTCATAATTTCCCTTTACCGTCAGTTTGAGATCCTTTATAATATCCCAGGTAACGTTGAGACCTGCTATAACTCTCTTTCCGCCGTCTTCCCTTGGCTGCATCCTTGTTATCCACCAGGGATTGGACTGATGGTGATCGGTTACATGCCAGTTCATTCTGTACATATACCTGTCGGGAAGCCATTCTCTCCAGTTGTCACCGTCCCTGAAATCGCTGATATCTTTCTGACGGGGGAACCAGTAAAGTCCTGTAAGAGGATTCATATACCATCCGCTGGGAGGTCTGTTATACGCCATTTCAGATGTAAACATTACATTGGATGAGACCGTTACCCTGTCATTAATGATCTTTGTTGACTGACGGAAGGTTACGTTGTCCTTGCGGTATTCATTTTCAGGAATAATTCCTTTTGACATTGTGTTGGCATATGAAAAATAAGCTGTGGTCCTGTTTGTTCCGCCGCTGATTGATGCGTTGGTTACAATGTTGTGACCCCTCTGAAAGAAATCCTTAACGAAGGTATCGTTATAATTTGTAAGGGGTGTTGTACCCCAGCTTTCCTTTGCATCACCAACAGCACCGTATTTATACTGCAGCTCGGGATATGCGAGTATGTTTTCGAAGGTTGTGGCATTGCTTACACTGATATCCATTGTTCCTTCCTTACCCTTTTTTGTCGTAATCATTACAACGCCGTTTGCTCCCTGGCTCCCGTAAAGAATAGCTGCGTTGGCTCCCATGAGCAGGCTGATGCTTTCTATATCG
>JAAYKX010000163.1 GCA_012522155.1 Bacteroidales bacterium | reverse complement strand
GGACAAACTCGTGGATACTTGGACTGAAGCTTTTGCTGCCAATGATCAATTCGCTGGCAGTAAAGGATTTTACCTGGCAGACCGTAAAAGGCAGACCCGTGCCGGTAACCGTTCCTCTCGGCGAGGGAATGGTAAACTGGGATCTTTTTTTCGGTACACTGAAGGATTCCAATGTCTCTGTACCTATTACCCTTCATGTTGAATATCCCTGGTTCACCCGGGGTGAAGAGAAATATTCACTGGTCAGGAAACAGGATATTATTGTAAAAAAACTTAAAAAGGATATGGATTTTCTGAACGCATATTTATCAAAATACAATTTGGTCCAGCAGGTCCCTGTTACTGATCGCGGAGATTTATAAAAATGGTCTCAGGGCTGCCGGAGCTGGGTGTCTTAGTATATGGGTGCCGGTGAGGTTATGATTTTTATCTGTTCCCTTATACTTTCGGAATCAAAAATTTCCCGCCAGTCTTCACTGATAATTTCATCCAGGCCTATCCGGAGTGCCTTGTTAGTGGCATCTGAAAACACTGCTCCGGGAAGTTCATCAAACAGTACTGCCATCTGCATGCGCAGATGTCCCAGGAGAAAATCCCTGGCTGCATTTGCAGGAACACCCTTGTCTATCACTTCATCAAGTCCCTGACGGATAATAAACATGCAGGCTGATGCAAGAGTTGTGACCAGTGCGGGTTTAAGAAGCCCCATCTGCTCCAGGCTCAGCCTGTGGGATCTTTCAACGGGAGCATAGAATACCCGCGCAAGCTCTTCTCCTCTTTTATAATCCTTTTCATTTCCCCTGATTAGTGTACATACGATGGACTGTTTTGCTGCCACTCCGCCAAAATGATCATTCATGGCTTCCCTGTCGGGTTCCCAGTTAAACACTGACGGATGGGCCGGATGGGCAATGAAGTAGGAGATATCATCCCTTGGATACAGTTTGCCGGCCAGGGCTGCTGCCGGATCGAGCATTATAATCATTGATCCGGCCTTCATCATCGGGATAATTTCTTCAGAGAGCCGTTCCAGTGATGTGTCAGGCACGGCAAGAATAACAATATCAGCAGCAGGCACACATTCTTCCTGCCTGCAGACTGTGACACCCATTTCCTGCAGTTTATGAATTCCGACACTGTTTACTTCCAGATATGATATGTTATATCTGGATTTCATCAGGTTACGTGTTAGCCGTAGTCCCATTTTGCCACCGGCTCCGGTTAATGTTATTTTCAGCATTTTTCAATATTTTTCAATATGTTGGTAAGCTTGGTTTTGTTCATTCATCACTTGTGCGTCAGGACCGGCGGATATTCAGTGCAGGATAGTCTTTTTACAGGTGCTGCCCGTTCCCGGATCCGGATTGAAAACAATAATGCAAAAAAACCAAAATTATCAGTGTTTTGAAGCTTTTTTGCATTTTTTTTGTAATTGTCACAGTTATAAATTTTTATGTGTCCTGCCGGTCATTCCCCGGCTGAATTTCTGCTGCAGAAAAATAATTATACCTTTCTTCAGCCGGCCGGCAAAGCCTGAAGCCTGAAAACAATGCAATATTAAAAACCGTGACAACATGTAATTTAAACCATGATAATTTAAGCGGCGATAAAATAATAATAATTTATATTATGCATATATTTAACAGAAAAAGGAGGTTGTCATGAAACTGGGATTTGTAAGTGCAATTCTGCCCGAACTGAGTTTTGAAGAACTTATTGATTATGCAGCGGCACTGGAATATGAATGTGTTGAGATATGCTGCTGGCCCGTGGGAAAAGCTGAAAGGAGATATGCAGGTGCGACTCATATTGATGTGGATACACTTGATGAAAAGAAAATGGATAATATCAGTGAATATCTTAAACAGAAGAATATCACAATATCTGCTTTGGGCTATTACCCTAATCCGCTTGATCCGGACAGTGAAAAGAGCACCTTTTATATACAGCATATAAGGAAGGTGATTGATGCTTCTGCGAAACTGGGAATTAACCGTATTAACACTTTTACCGGCAGGGACAAGAACAGGTCTGTTGATGAGAACTTTGAATCATTCAGGCTGGTATGGCCCGATATTATCAGGTATGCTGCAGACAGGGGGGTTAAAGTCAGAATAGAGAACTGTCCGATGATCTTTACCAGGGATGAGTGGCCCGGGGGAAACAATCTCGCCACTACTCCGGTGATCTGGCGCAGAATGTTTGAAGAGATAGAGAGTGATTTTTTCGGCCTGAATTATGATCCTTCACACTTGCTGTGGCAGCAGATGGACTATATAAAACCTCTTTATGAATTCAGGGATAAGTTATTCCATGTTCACCTGAAGGATGCAAAAGTATATCGCGAGAAACTGGATGAGCTTGGAATAATGGCCTATCCCCTGGAATTTCATACACCCAAGCTGCCGGGCCGCGGTGATATTGACTGGAGGAAGTTTTTTTCGGCACTTAATGATGTCAGCTATGACGGTCCGGTATGTGTTGAGGTTGAGGATAAATCCTATGAAGGCACACTGGAAGCGAGAAAATATTCTTTGGATCTGTGTAAAAGGTATCTCGGTACAATTGTTTAACTCAGTCTCATGCCGGCAGAGACGGACACTGGTCTGACGAAAAAATTGATAATATTGTAAATCGTCCGGAAAGCCGGCACGGGAAGTAGTGTTTTTCCTGAAAATACAGCATGAAAAAATATTTGGAAAACCAATAAATAAAATTTTTATGAATAATCTTAAGTTGCTTACCGGGTGTATCTGCGGCATATCTGTCCTTACTTCGGTCGTATCATGCCGGAAAGATGATGGCAAACCAAATGTACTTGTTATTTTTGCCGACGACCAGAGGGCAGACGCGCTGGGATGTTCGGGGAATAGGTATATCAGAACTGCAAATACTGACAATCTTGCTGAATATGGTGTCCGTTTTCTGAATTGTTCTGTCATGGACGGACATCACTGTGCCATTTCCGCTCCCAGCCGGGCAATGCTGCTCAGCGGGAAATACCTGTATAACGTGTATGACCGGCTGGACGGGGTCAGGACAATGCCAATGCATTTCGCGGATCATGGTTATGTTACATTCGGAACAGGTAAATGGCATAATGAGAAAAGTGCTTTCGAGGCTTCATTTCAGAAGGGCAGGAATATTTTCCTTGGAGGGATGGCCGATCATTTTAATATTCCTGTCTGTGATCTGGGTGATGACGGGAAATTGTCCGAGCCGGTCTATAAGGGATTTTCCACCGATATTATAGGTGATGCGGCAATGGACTTTATAAAAGAACATGCTGCGGGGGACAGGAAAAATCCGTTTTTCTGCTATGTCGCGTTTACCGCTCCGCATGATCCTTTTTCTCCGCGTGAAGATTATATTGATATGTATTCATCCGGTTCCATGGAGTTGCCGGCTAATTTTCTGCCTCTGCATCCCTTTGCCTTTGATGATCTTATGGTAAGGGATGAGCTTCTCACCGGCTGGCCTCGTGAACCGGAAATAATCAAATCGGTACTGGCCGATTATTACGGGCTGATATCGCATCTGGATGCAAAAGTCGGTGAAATAATCAGGACACTGAAAGAGAACGGATTATATGACAACACAATAATCGTTTATGCAGCCGATAACGGTCTGGCACTTGGAAGTCACGGACTTATCGGAAAACAAAACCTTTATGAGCACAGCATGAATGTGCCTTTTATCATTGCCGGTCCGGGAGTTCCGGAGGGAAAAATATCCGACGCCCTTGTTTACCTTCTTGATATCTATCCTACCCTTACTCAGCTGGCACATCTTTCCTTTCCGGAAGGAACTGACGGTGAAAACCTGGTTCCGGTAATTACCAGGAAATCAGCTGAGGTGCGATCGTCCCTCTTCACCGCATACCGTAACACGGTAAGGGCAGTGAGGACAAAGGAATGGAAGCTGATACGCTATCCCGAAATAAACATTACACAATTGTTCAATCTTGCAAATGACCCCCTGGAAACAGATAATCTGGCAGATGATGAAACTTTTGCCGAAAAGACAGAGGCCCTCATGGAAATTATGAAAAAATGGCAGCTTACAGCCGGTGATACCATACCGCTTACTGCTCCTGAAATAAAATCTTCTGAATACGATTACCGGGATCTTGTGAGAGAAGCGGACAGGTGGCAACCGGAATATACGCTGAAAAAATATTTTGATCAGGATGCAAAAAAGTAATGCTGAAATATTAATTCTTAAATGACTTTAAATGAAAATTGTTGTACTTGACGGATACGCGCTTAATCCCGGTGATCTTTCGTGGGAGGGATTAAAATCTCTTGGCGGGGTGGAAATATATGACCGTACTTCTGCCTCAGAAACAGTTAAGCGTGCTGCCGGAGCAGAAATTGTACTGACAAACAAAACCCTGCTGATGGCTGAGGTTATCGGAAAACTACCGGATTTGAAATATATAGGGGTGTTGGCAACGGGATACAATGTTGTTGACCTGGAAAGCGCACGGAGAAAGGGTATTGTTGTGACCAATGTTCCTGCCTACAGTACAATGTCTGTTGCCCAGCATGTTTTTGCTCTTATACTGGAGTTTTTCAACGGAACCGGTTCATTGTCAGAAGGAGTCAGAAAAGGCAGATGGAGCCGTAATATTGATTTTTGTTATTGGGACAAGACACTGACAGAACTTGATGGTCTTACCATGGGTATTGTCGGTTTCGGAAAGATAGGAAAAGCAGTTGCACGGATCGGCGAGGTGTTCGGACTGAAGGTGATGGTTCATACGAGAAGCAGTGTGAATGGCTATGAGAACTGCTCTCTGGATGAACTTCTGAAAAACAGTGATATAGTTACTCTTCATTGTCCCCTGACCCCGGAAACACAGGGAATGATAAATGCAGGACGCCTCGGGATGATGAAACCGTCTGCCCTTCTTGTCAATACTGCACGTGGTCCGCTGCTGGTTGAGCAGGACCTGGCTGAGGCGCTTAATAAAGGAATAATAGCAGGAGCATGCCTTGATGTCCTTTCACAGGAGCCCCCGGTGAAGGATAATCCGCTTCTCTCGGCAAGAAACTGTATCATAACGCCTCACGTTGCATGGGCAACCCTGGAAGCGCGAAAAAGGCTGATGGGGATTGCCGTCAGCAATGTCAGGGAGTTTCTGGCAGGAAACCCTGTAAATGTGGTAAATATGTAAAAATACTCCGGAAGTATCCCGCTTTATCTGCTTTCTGTGAAGGCAGGCAGTGACTGTCGTCCCGCCGCTTATGCGGACAGTGCCTGTGGAGTTTTATTACATCCTTTATGGTTGTGTAACGGTCATTGTCTGAAGTAATTGACAAAAAGGTTTATTTTGTTATTTTACTCTTTCCATTATTTCCAGACACATACGGCTGTTATGGTATGGACATATCCATGTTCCGGCCTTGTCTCCGCCGGTTGTTCCGTCAGAATACAGGTATGCGAACCAGCCTCCGTTTTCCTTGTCTGTCATATGTCTGTCAATAAAGTTCCATAAGTTAACTGCATAGTTCAGGTACTTTTCATTGCCCGTCAGTTCAAAGGCATTGACATATCCCACTACTGCTTCAGCCTGGTCCCACCAGCCCCGGGTATCCCTTACCCTGCCCGTTTCCCTGTCCTTTTCGCTTAACATGCTGCCATCCGGCATCAGTCCCTCGGCAGCTGCATCAGCTATTGCAATACTGATTTTTTTTACCTGTCCGGTCAGCTGGGGGTCCTGAAGCAGGGTGGCTGCTTCGTACAGCAGCCAGGAAGCCTCTATGTCGTGTCCGTATGACTCAATCATGGAAGTGCTGTTCCAGTTTTTGTCCATGAAATATATCAGGTGAAAACTGTTTTTATCTACTATGTGACCGAGAAAAATATTCACCATGTTCCTGAGTCTTCCGGCCATGCGGGAAGAGGGCCAGACGCGGTAAAGGTTTGCATAGGCTTCCATAACATGAAGGGAAGTGTTCATTGATTTTTCATCGGCAGGACTTTTTTCGCCGATAAGTCTGTCGTGCAGGCGCTGCCAGTCGCGGCTGAAAACTTCAAAATAGCCGTTTGCCTCTTTGTCAAGAGCCTTTTTCTCAAGCATTCTGAAAATACTTTTTGCTGCTTTCAGTGATTTTTTATCTCCGGTAGCCCTGGCATATTCGGATAGTCCATATATGAAATAGGCCTGGGTATACGTATGTTTCCTGTCATCCCGGACCTCCCCCCTGTAATTCAGTGTCAGATACGCCCCGCCATGTTTCCTGTCAATAAAATGTGACAGTATATAATCCCGTGCACGTGTGGCCAGCCGGAGGTATTCCGGGTTTCCCGTAACCCTGTATGCAGCTGACCAGGTCCATAATATTCTTGCATTAAGTATGCCGCCTTTTGAAGCATCATGAATGACCCGGTTGTTTTCGTCGATCCGCCCGAAAAATCCTCCGTTGGTCTCATCCGGCATATTTGAGGACCAGTAGGGGAGGATATTGTTTTCCAGATTATGGGCAAGCTGATTCTTTAGTTCCGTCAGTTTTTGATCTGCGGTTGCCCGGATGGATATTTGTCCGGTAATGGCATGACTGTTAAGGAATGCCATAATTATCAGGGTAAAAAGCGGATTTCTCATATTTCAACTCCACAATCTGTCATGCGAGCGTTTCTGGTCCCATTCGGGAGTAGGCTCAAACCAGCCGGATCCTTTTGCGAGGTGTTTTTTACATTCCTCCTCATTAAGTTCTATTCCAAGACCGGGGGAGTCGAGGGGTACATTGGCGAATCCGTTTTCTATCATTGGCCTGGAGCCCGTCATTCTGACAAGGTTGTTGTAATATGGTACATCCACACTGTGATGTTCAACTGCCAGGAAATTCTGGGTTGCCGCAGCACAATGCACACTTGCCATCAGACAAACAGGTGAGCCGGCCATGTGTAAAGCCATAGCCACATGGTTTTCTTCGGCATAATCACCTATCTTTTTGGTTTCAAGCAAACCGCCCGAGGTTCCGATATCAGGATGAATAATATCCACAGCCCTTGCGTCAAGCAGAGGTTTGAAGCCATCCCTGAGGCAATAGATATCCTCTCCTGTTGCAATAGGGGTTTCCAGTGCATCAGAAAGCTTTTTGTTATTTACAATATCGAACCAGGGAACCATATCCTCCAGCCAGGCAAGCCTGTATTTTTCCATTGTTCTGCCGAAGCGGATTGAATTATTGAGATCAAAATGTCCGAAATGATCTGCACACAGGGGTATTTCATATCCTACCTCATCTCTTACCCTTTCCACGTATTCAGCCAGTCCTGCAAGCCCCCTGTCCGTGATCTGAACCTGTGTGAAAGGGTGCAAGGTGTTCCCGTAACCCATGTAATCCCGCAGATCATACTGGCCTACCGCCCCGTCCCAGAACTTTGAATTGACCAGGGCATCAGGGATTTTAGTGACGACGTGGATGCCAAGGTCCATCTTGAGCCAGGTAAACCCCTGGTCCTGAACCCTTCTCTTCATCACTTCCGCAAATTTCACCGGATTTCCCGCATCCGGGGTATCGGCATAAAGTCTTACCTTGTCGCGGTATCTTCCGCCGAGCAATTGCCATGCCGGAACATTGTAAGCCTTGCCTGTGATGTCCCACAGCGCCATTTCCACTGCACAAACACCGCCTCCCTGCCGTCCGTGATAACCAAACTGCCTGATGATTCTGAAAAGCATTTCAACGTTGCAGGGATTCAGTCCGAGTATCCTGCTCTTGAGAAAGAGAGCATATCTTACATCGGCAGCATCTCTTACTTCCCCGAGTCCGTATATTCCCTGGTTGGTATCAATCCTGATAATATGCCTGTTCATTATTGTAGCATAGCGCATATCGGTTATTTTCAGCTCTGAGGGAGCTGATGCCCTGTTGACTTTCTGAGTGCTATGTGCTATTGTATCTTCAATTGACAAAGCCATCAGTCCTCCGAGGGACAATCCGCCAAGGGCAGTTTTTTTCAGGAACTCACGACGGTCTGAACTTGTGGCGGGATTATCTGTTTCAGCCTGTATTGCTTTAGCTTCAGCTTTTTCAAGCTTTCTGTTCTCTTCCTGCAGTTTTTTGATCAAGTTTTTCATTTCATTCCGGGTTTAATATTTTCGATTTTAAATGAATTCAGATATTCATCCTGTATATCAGTTCCATGATCAGGCTGATTTTAAACCAGACTAAATGTACTAATTTATATTTTAATTTTATGCTGATACCGCAAAGATAAGGATCAGGGAAACCCCTTGTCTTAATCATCAACAATGCGTCAGGTGTGAGGTTTTGCATGTCCGGGGAAGGGGACAGGCGAAGGGAAAAAAATTATCTTCAGAGAGAAACCTCATCCGGTAAACGGATGTGGCTTCCCGTCTGAAGATTGGTATAGGGTATTATTAAAATCTGCCTGATACATACCGGCTTTGTGAGAGCGGAATGAAAAATGCCGGGCAGACTTTATTTCATTAAAACCGTTCAGTGCTTATAGTTTGTTATTTCTCCCTTGTCGATGGCTATGACGCCCTTGTCGGTTCCACACCAGATAACTCCTGACCTGTCGACGGTCATACACTGTATATTATTGCTGACAAGACCATTGTCGACAGTCAGTGACTGCCATGTCTCGTCTTTGAATACCGAGATACCACCTTTTGTTCCAAACCATACCGAGCCGTCAGGATAGGATGCTATGCATTGTACAAAATTATCAACCAGTCCGTCGTTGGTATCATAAACCGTCCATTCGGCAAGTGTTTCATCTCCTATATGGCGGGCAATTCCAAGGTCTGTTCCAAACCATTTGGTGCCGTCGGGCGTAATGCAAATACTGTGAACGTTGTCCGAAGGCATGTCAATAGGTCCCCAGATAGCATATTCCGAAGCGCCGGAGATGGCATCAACCTCATTTCTGAACATCCTGCCCACACCTGCTCCGTCTGTTGCAACATACACGGAATCGCCTCCCCTGTTTGTTGCAATTGCGGTGATCGGAAAATCGCGGAAGATCACATCCGGATAAAATAATTCGTAATCGTATGTAAGCCATTTACCGTTAATAAAAGCAGATACTCCACGGTTTGTCCCAAACCACCTGAGGGATCCGCTTCCGACGGCTACTGCACGTATTGTATCACTCTGGAGTTCTGAGTTTCCTGTATGATAGGTTGTAATTGATGAACGTGCGGTGATCGGCAATTTCACGGCCGTTGCCCCTTCGGGAGAGGCCAGCCATAATTCCTTTCCATCGGATGAAGCATCAAAGGCAAAGTCTTTCACTCCCGTGACAGGAATTTGTTTGTTTTTGGTATGCATCTGCCATTTACTACCGTTAAAACTTGCTATTCCCTTATCGGTGAGAAACCATTTGTTATTGTTGTCATCAACCAATACCGAGGTGAAATCCTGAGCAGTAAATTTTTTCTTGAAGGAAATGGTTTTTACTGATTTGGCAAGGTCCTGCATTAATGTCATTTCTGCACTGACCTTCTCTTTAGCATATTCCTTGTGTTCAGGGGCCATTGCTGCCACTGCAAGCACTGCAAAGACAATCAAAAGAGCAGATATACTGCCTGCTATTGTTCGTTTTTTCCCCTTAAATCCTGAATTTGATTTTTTTCTAGCCATATGAATCCTATTTTAACATTTAACAATTTTTAATACAATTTGTGCGAAATACTGATCCCGCTCTGCTATCTGATGTAATCTTCCCTGACAGGACTGAATGAATCTATCAGTCTGACCTTACTGCTTAAGGTCTGGATGCAATGTGGTATTCCGGAAGGTACTGTAAAAATATCCCCTTTTGTGAGACGGTGTTTTTTATCATCCATGAAGAGAAAAAGATCTCCTTCCGCAACATAAGTGATCTGTTCATGAGGGTGACTGTGAGGCTTTTCGGGCTCATCAGCCGGTCCGTTCGTAAAATCACATACAACTACCATGAGCTTATCCAGAAATGCAATCCTCCTTTCAAAACCGGGAGAGATTTTTTCCGCAACTGAAAAAGTTTCCTTTAGTACTGCCATTTTAATTACAGATAACAGTTTTTTTGAAGTTGCCAAATATATTAAATTTCGCGGTAAGATATTATATTTGATTAATAAAACATTTTATAAGATTTTCTGACCAGGTACCGCAGTAATTCCGGGGACGGAGCCCTGCAGCCTGTCACCGGGAGGAATGCCTCTTTTGTCCTGTCAAAGGGAAAGCGGTGAGTTACCATATTGCCGGTGCTTATGGTAGTGGTTTGATATTTCAAAATATGAGACAAGTTTACACAATAGGCGATTCCCTTTACGATATTATTTTAAAAGATGGACAGCCGCGGGCGGGAAAACCGGGTGGCGCGATGCTGAACAGTGCCGTTTCCCTGGGACGTGCGGGATTGCCGGTATCGCTTATCAGCGAGTATGCCGGAGATGAAATCGGTAATCTGATAGATATATTCCTTACAGACAATGGGGTGGGCACTGATTTCATCGGCAGGTTCAGTGATGGGAAAACAGCTCTTTCAATAGCAGTTCTGAATGAAAAAAATGATGCCGCTTATACCTTTTACAAGGAATATCCCGGGCGCAGGCTTCAGATGAAATTTCCCGGTATCAGGACGGATGATATTGTATTGTTCGGGTCGGTTTATGCCGTCACCAGCGGGATAAGGGCCAGGGTTTTGCAGTTTATCAGCAGCTCGGCAGAAAATGGCGGGATTTTGATATATGATCCGAATTTCAGAACAGCCCATGCTTCCGAAACGGATCAGCTAAAGCCGCTGATAATTGAAAACATGCAGATGTCGGCCATTGTCAGGGGGTCTGATGAGGATTTCAGGAATATATTTAATGCAGAATCTCCTGACGCTGCCTGGGATATTATCAGAAACTACACCGGCTGCCTGGTTTATACTGCAAGTGCGGATGCTGTTTATGTTAGAACTTCAGGTTTTTCAGGAAAGTTTCCGGTGAGGAAGATCAACCCGGTAAGTACAGTAGGTGCAGGTGATAATTTTAATGCCGGCATGATAGCTGAAATATTCAGAAAAGGCATAAAAAAGAATGAACTCGAAAAAATGGGAGAGGAGATGTGGCATTCAATAGTTTCTGCAGGTGTTGATTTTGCCACGGATGTCTGTATGAGTTATGAGAACTCTATTTCAAGGGAATTAGCCCGTAAATACAAGTACGGATCCTAGCGCCGGGAATTCCGGTATTGCCGGGGACGGTGCCCTGCAGCCGGCTGCAGTATTGCTCAGGGTGTTCAGCGCTCAGGCCAGGTCAGGTCAGGTCAGTTTTTCATACCGGATCTGCATTGGCCAGAAGATATTTTTCAGCTTCGGGTGACCAGATATATTCATTTTTTGAAACAATCTCATGCAGCTCCCTGAACAATCTGTTATTTTCCTTTTCGCCTTTTTCCCCAAGTTCATATAATGAGGTCAGGGGCATTGAGATATTTGTATATATGAGTTTTTTACCTCCCGGTATATGCGGGAGGTTAAGAGTGGTATCAATGACTGCATCGAGTCCTCCTATATGGGTTATCATCACGGCGGGGTTGACCTTGCCTTCTTCCATGAGTTTAAGGGACTCCTTCATATCATCGGTGTTTCCGCCGGAAGTACCCACAATATGGGTAAATGCATAGTGGACATTATAGAAATTGAATTCCGCTTTGAAGTCAGGATCTGTGGGGCCTGCAAAAAAGTTAAGGCAGCCGTCAAAGCCCAGGATTGCATCCCCCTGTTCCACTACCTGTCTTACAGGCGCGAAAACCATCACATCGTCATATCCGTCTCTCCCTGAAAGTTCTTTCAGATGCATAACAGGGTTATCTGTTTTTCCGGTATTGACATATACCAGCTTCACACCTTCCTTTCCGGCATGTTCGGGTGTGAAAAGGCATGCTGCCCTTGCAAGGCGTGAATCGTCGATATCGGTAACAACAAGCAGGGAGGGTTTTCTCTCCTGGTGCAGCGCATAGTCAATTGCACCAAGGCCCATAGGTCCTACACCGGCAAGGATTGCCATTTTCCCGCCCCTGCGGATACCCATTTCATGTATATAGCTTCCGGGTCTGGTATGATAGCTGGCATGGAAAGCACCCACTATGCATGACATGGGTTCTGAAAGGGAGGCAGGGAAAAATGCTTCACCCTCATAAGGCAGCAGGCAGTCGGCCTCCATCACAATATCCGGGATGATGATGCGGGTGGCGCTGCCCCCGGTATAGGGGAAGGAATATCCGGGTGCATCCAGTGTGCCTGTATGACTCATTGCAGGCTGAATGGAGAATTTCTGCCCCCTTGAAAATTTATGCTGCCATTTTTTACCCACTTCAAGAATTATTCCGGCAAATTCGTGGCCGATGATTGTGGGGTTGATATGAACATTATCCGGAACACGCTTGTGGCCGGCTCCCTGAAGTGCTGCCTTATGTGTTGACATGCAGATGCTGTCGGAGATAACCTGTGCCAGAATCTCGTCATCCTTCATTGGCGGCAGACTGAACTCTTCCAGACGGAGATCATTTTTGCCGTAAATCCTGACTGCTTTTGTCTTCATTCGGTAATAATATATTTAAATAATTGTTATTTAAGTGGTTCGTATAATTTGTCCCGGTTTATCGGGAACCTGCCCCGGTTTATCGGGGGCCTGTCCCGTCCTGCATTTCCCAAAAGCTTTAACGCAGCATAACCTGTCCTCCCGTAACCGGAACAGCCTGTCCTGTTTCATATTCCTGATCCACAATGTACAGTAATGCCCTGATGAGGTCCCCGGGTCTGCAGCCGCGTTTAAGGGGTACCTGGTCTTCATAGTGTTTTTTTACTTCCTCAATGGTTTTTGCACCCGGTACTTTACCGGTTTTAAGATACTGGACAAAAAGTCCGTTTACCGGATCGGACCATAAAGGACCTTCGTAATAATTACCGGGACATATGGCATTGACCTTTATTCCGTACGGAGCCAGCTCAAGGGCGAGGGACTGTACAAGACCTATTCCTCCGAATTTGGCGCCTGCATAGGTAAAATTCCGGTTACTTCCCCTGAGTCCGGATTTGGAATTGATCTGGATGATATCTGTAAGATAGCCGGGTTTTTCACTGTGCTGGAGCTTCATGACTCCGGAAGCATATTTTGCGCAATAGAAAAAACCGTTATAGTTGACATTTGTCATTTCGGAAAACACTTCCGCTTCGATTTCCTCAAGGCCTCCGGCCTTCAGTATACCTGCATTGCTGATCATCAGATCAAGTCCGCCGAATTCACTTACGGTAAAAGCTACAAGTTCTTTAACTGATTCCGGATCAGACACATCAGTTTCTTTGAATATTATTTTTCCGGAAGAAGGGCTTTGGGACAGTTCTGAAACGAATTTTCTTCCCGTTTCTTCGTTAATATCTGCGACAATCACATTAAGGTTCAGTTTATGCAATGATTCCGCTATACCTGCTCCGAATCCCTGTGCGCCACCGGTCACTATTGCAATTTTGCCCGACCTTTTGTCTGCGGATGAGTTTCCTGCAGCCATTTTTCTTCTGTAGTTTTCAACCTCCCACCTGTCAATGAATGCAATCTGTTCTGCAGTGAGGTGTTTTATCCCGCCTGATCCGGATGCATAGTAGCTCACCTGCATGAGGTCTTCGTAAACATCGAGTGTTGTTTCTGCTGCAGCCGGAGTATCGTCTACCGCAAAGACCCCCATGTTTTTAACAATGATCAGTTTCGGAAGGTATCCGTATTCATTTCTGAACCGGGGCAGCTGGATTTTCAATGACTCAATGATCCTTTCGGCGGATTTTGATTGTTCTATGTACAGATATTTTGTTTTGCAATATACAATCATGTCGGGTGTGAGCGGCAGCGATATTTTATAGAAATCCTGCTGCGTGCCATAATATTTGGCGATAAGGGTATTGTGTCTGCCACGTATTATTTT